>CAYWBX010000110.1:0-5377 GCA_964456015.1 uncultured Hyphomicrobiaceae bacterium
TATCCGGGGTCCACCGGACGCTCCTCTCCCCAGGACACGGAACGGACCCGGTCCGGCGGGACGCCGGCCGCCACGAGGGCCGCCTTCACGGCGTCCGCGCGCCGCTGGCCCAGGGCGACGTTCGCCGAGGCGCCGCAGGAGACGGCGCGGCACGCAAACGCCATTTTCGAGCCGGCGGCATGGAGCCCCGAGCGGCCGGTGCGCCTCGTCCTCATCGGCACGGATTTCGAGGTGCGGGTCTGGCAGTGCCTGATGCGCATTCCCATGGGCCGCGCCGTCACCTACGGCGACATTGCCCGCCACCTCGGCCGGCCCGGCGCCGCGCGCGCCGTCGGCGCCGCCGTCGGGCGCAACCCGATCTCGTTCGTCGTGCCGTGCCATCGCGTGCTGCGCGGCGACGGCGACCTCGGCGGCTACCACTGGGGCATCACCCGCAAGCGCGCGCTGATCGGCTGGGAGACGGGTCGCGTGCGCGGCAGAGCTGCCTAGGCCGGTCCCACGACACTGCGACCTCTGCCGTCCGGCCGGTCCCGTGACCGGCATTCCTCGGTTGCGTGCTCCGCATTGGCAGCCCCGGCTGCATCCCATAAGGTGCGCCCCGACCGCGACACTGCGCGAGGCCGACCAGCACAGCCGATGCCGAGCATCTCCGAGACGATCACCATTCCCGCGCCGCTGCGCGAGGTCTGGCCGCTGCTGGCCGACCCGAAGCTCGTCGCCGCCTGCATTCCCGGCGCCGCGCTGGCGCCCGACCAGGACGGCGAGACCTGGAAGGGCTCGATCCGGGTGAAGTTCGGCCCGACGGTCGCCGTCTTCAACGGCGAGGCGCGGCTCACTTACGATCACGCCGCCCACACCTGCACCATCGAGGGCCGCGGCATCGACGGACGCGGCGCCTCGCGCGCGCTCGCCACGGGTCGCGTGAGCGCCGCCGGCGATGAGGAGACGACGCTCGGCGTCGAGGGCGACTACACCGTCACCGGCCCGCTCGAGACCTTCGCCAACGCCGGCGGCGTGCACGTCGCACGCGCGCTGCTCGCTGAATTCTCGGCCAACATGGCACGGCTCGTTGCGGAGCGGCGCGCCTCGCCATCCGCCGTGAGCCCGCCGGTGGACGCGGCATCTGCGTCTTTGCCCCCGCCCGTCGGACAGGCCGATGCGCCCGTCGCGACCGCGACCACAAGTCCGCGCGCGGCCCGGACGTCGGCGCCGCCGCCCGCCGCAGCCGCCGAACTCAGCGCGCTGAAGCTCCTCTGGGCTGCCTTCCTCTCCTGGCTCCGCTCCCTCTTTCGCAAAAGGACCTGACACCGATGAGCAAGCTCAAGACGCAGGACATGCTCGCGCTCGCTTTCGAGGCCGAGGGAGTCGATCATCTTTTCACGCTGATGGGCGACGCCAACATGTACTGGTCGACAGCGATGGCCCAGCGCCCCGGCATGAAGGTCATCCACGCCCGCCACGAGCACTGCACGGTCGCCATGGCCGACGGCTACGCGCGTGCCACCGGCAAGGTCGGCGTCGCCTCGACCACCTGCGGGCCGGGCTTCACCCAGATCATGACCGCGCTCACCTGTGCGGCGCGCGCCAACACCCCGCTCGTCGTCTTCGCCGGCGACAGCCCGATCGCCGCCGCCTGGTACCTGCAGCAGATCGACATGGCGCCTCTCACGCTCGCGACCGGCGCCCACTATGTGCCCGTGCGTCACATCGACCGACTGCTCGACAACGTCCGCGAAGCCTTCCAGGTCGCCCAGGCCGAGCGCCGGCCCGTCGTCCTCTCCGTGCCCATGGACCTCCAGAAGCAGCCCTGGCCGCACCTGACCGACTACACGCCCTCGCGCGAGCTCGTGCCGATCGAGCAGCGCCCCTTGCCCGACCCGGCGCTCGTCGACCGCATCGTCGACATGATCGCGGCCTCGGAAAAGCCGATCGTCATCGGCGGCCGCGGCGCCGTCCGCTCGGGAGCGAGGAAGGAGATCGAGGCGCTCGCCGACGAGATCGGCGCCCTGCTCGGAACATCCTTGTTGGCCAAGGGACTCTTTGACGGCAATCCCTATGCCCTGGACATCGCCGGCGCCTACGCCTCCGATTTCGCCCGCGAGCAGTACGCGGAGGCCGACCTCGTCATCGCCTTCGGCGCCGGCCTTGGTCACTACACCACCGAGAGCGGCTATCTCTATCCGAACGCGAAGGTCGTGCAGATCGACACCAATCCGCGCGGCCTCTGGCAAGGCTTGAAGACGGCGGACCTGCACGTTCGCGCCGACGCCCGAAGCGCTGCCGAAGCGATCGCCAATCGCCTCAGGCAGCGCAACGTCAAGCGCGCCGGCTTCCGCTCCGCCGAGCTCGCCAAGAAAATTGCGGCCGATTCCCCGGATCCGAAGCAGTTCCCGGTGCAGCCGAACATGGTCGATCCGCGCCGCGCCATCGAGGAACTCGATCGCACCATCCCGAAGGACTGGGACATCGTCATCGGCGGCGGCCACTACTTCTCCATCGCCCTCACCCACATCCGCAACCGCCCGCCGGAAAAGATTCACGTCTTCGTCGATTTCGGCGCCATCGGCTCGGCGCTGCCGGCGGCGATCGGCATCGCGCAGGCGCGCAACAACGGCAAGGTGGCCCTCATCGAGGGCGACGGCTCGCTGATGATGCACGTCCAGGAGCTTGAGACCATGAAGCGCCACGGCATCAAGATCCTCATGTCGATCATCAACGACGGCGGCTATGGCGCCGAGTTCCACAAGTTCCGCGCCAACGGCGTCGATCCGTCGGGCGCCATGCACGGTCGCGGCGACCTGGCGGCCATGGCGCAGGGCTTCGGGCTCAAGGGTGCCCGCATCACCGCGCTCGGAGGCATGACGGCCCTGTTCGAGGAGCATCAAGGCTCCAACACGGCGACGCTCTGGGATATCCACTCCGACGATCGCATTCCCTCGCGGGCCTATCGCCGGATCCATTTCGGCGAGGCGTGAGCCGATCGCTGCCTTGCGCGGCCTCAGGCGGGCTCGCGCGGGCTGCGACCTTGCTTGGGCCTTGATCCGGGCCTAGACCGACCGTCATGCGACGTTTCCTGCTCGGCGGCCTGGCGACTGCCGCCTATCTTTACCTGCTTGCGCTCTGGGGCGTCTGGTTTGCCGAGCGCGGCATCACCTATCGGCCTGACCCTGTCCGCATCGCTCCCGAGGCCGCGGGCCTCGCCGGCGTGCGCGAACGCATCATCACGACCGAGGATGGCGCGCGTCTCCTCGCATGGCAGGCCGACGCCCGCCCCGGCCAGCCGACGATCCTCCTCTTCCACGGCAACGCCAACGGGCTCGCCTATCGCGCCGGCCGCGTGCGCGCCTTTCAGGCGGCAGGCTACGGCGTGCTGATGGTCGCCTATCGCGGCTATGCAGGCAGCACCGGCACGCCCACCGAGGCCGCCATTCTCGCCGACGCCGCGCTCGCCTACCGGACGCTGCGCGCCGACGGCATCCCCGCGCGCGATATCGTGCTTTATGGCGAATCCCTCGGCACCAGCGTCGCCGTGCACACCGCGATCGGGCGCACTGTCCGGGCGGTGATCCTGGAGGCTCCGTTCACGTCGATGGTCGACGCCTGGCGGCAGTTCGCGCCGTGGCTGCCGGTTGACGCCCTCTTGCGCGACCGCTTCGACAGCGCCCGCATCATCGCGAGACTGACCGCACCTCTGCTCGTCATCCACGGGCGCCGCGACGGCCTCGTCGGCTTCGCGCTCGGCGAGGCGCTCTTCCGCCTCGCGCCGCAACCGAAGCGCTTCGTCGCCTTTCCCGAGGCCGGACACACCGATCTCTTCGCGCACGGCGCCGGCGACGTCATCCGCCGGTTCCTCGACGACATCTCGGCCGGCCGCGTCGATTAGTTCGGTCGCAGCGCCTCAGGCATCGCTTGCCGGCTCGCGGCCACGCACGCGCGCAAAGGATTCTTCGGCGCTCTCGAAGATGTGCGGCGCGACCCCGCGCGCAGCGAGCGCCGGGCCGAGCTTGCGCCTCAGGAAGCCGCTGCTGCCGTAGCGGGTCACGTCGAGATAGCAGGTCTCGACGAGCTCGCGCACCATCTGGCTGTAGGCGTCGAACACGTCCGGGTCGATCTCGGTGTTTGTGTAATTGACCACGGCATAGACCTTGCGGCCGATCGACTTCACGCGCGATTCGACCGCCGCCCTGATCCGCCGGATGTCTTCCGTGCTGCGCACGCGCAACCGCTCGAAATTGATGAACAGAATGTTTGCGTCGGGATCGTAGCT
Organism: uncultured Hyphomicrobiaceae bacterium; assembly: GCA_964456015.1. Taxonomy (GTDB): domain Bacteria; phylum Pseudomonadota; class Alphaproteobacteria; order Rhizobiales; family Hyphomicrobiaceae. The sequence continues at coordinate 4,268 of CAYWBX010000110.1, forward strand.
GAAGCGTTGCTCGAACGGCAGCTCGAGCATCCGCTCCCTGAGCCCCATGCTTGTTGGAGCGAAGATGGCCGCATCCATGGCCGCCGGCTGGCGCACGATCGGCTCAAAATCCATGTGCGCCAGGATATCCCGCTCGAGATCGATGCCCGGCGCGATCTCGACAAGTTCGAGACCGCCCGTCGCCAGACGGAACACGCAGCGCTCGGTGACATAGAGCACGCTTTGCCCGCTCTTCAGCGCCTGCTCGCCGGAGAAGGTCCGGTGCTCGACCTCAGACACGAACTTGCGCGACTTGCCCTCGACGCGCACCGAAAGGCGGCCGTCCGTCAGAGCCACATCGAGACCGCCCGCGGTGAACGTGCCGACGAAAACGACCGCCCGCGCGCTCTGCGAAATGTTGATGAAGCCCCCGGCGCCGGCGAGCCGCGGCCCGAACCGCGAGACGTTGAGGTTGCCGTGGCGGTCCGCCTGGGCGAGGCCGAGAACGGCGATGTCGAGCCCGCCGCCGTCGTAGAAGTCGAACTGATAGGGCTGGTCGATGATGGCATGGGTATTGACCGCCGCGCCGAAGTTGAGGCCCGAGGCCGGGATGCCGCCGATGACGCCGGGCTCCGCCGTCAGCGTGACGAGATCGAGAACGCGCTCCTCCGCCGCCACCAGCGCGACGCCTTCCGGCATGCCGATGCCGAGATTGACGATGGCGTTCGTTTTGAGCTCGAGCGCCGCGCGTCGCGCGATCAGCTTGCGCTCGCTCATCGGCATCGGCCTGACTTCGCTCATCGGCACCCGAATCTCGCCCGCGAAGGCGGCCGAGTAGGGCTCGATGAAGGTCTGCATGTGGTACTCGGGCTTCTCTGCCACGACCACGCAGTCGACGAGCACGCCCGGCACCTTCACCTGCCGGGGCGGCAGCGTGCCGCGCTCGGCGAGCCGCTCGACCTGGACGATCACGACCCCGCCGGAGTTGTGCGCAGCCATGGCAATCGCCAGCGCCTCGAGCGTCAGCGCCTCGCGCTCCATGGTCACGTTGCCGTCAGGGTCTGCCGTCGTGCCGCGGATGATCGCAACGTCGATCGGGAACGTGCGGTAGAAGAGATAGTCCTCGCCGTC
>CAYWBX010000110.1:5387-8080 GCA_964456015.1 uncultured Hyphomicrobiaceae bacterium
CCTCCGTGGTGCGCGAGTTGATCTTGGCGCCGCCATGGCGCGGATCGACGAAAGTGTTGAGCCCGATGCGCGAGAGGTGGCCGGGCTTTCCTGCCGCGATGTCGCGATAGAGCTGCGAAATGACGCCCTGCGGCAGATTGTAGGCCTCGATCTCGCCCGCAACCGCCAGGGCCTGCAGCCGCGGCACGAGACCCCAGTGGCCGCCGATCACCCGCCTGACAAGCCCCTTGTGGCCGACGTGATTGAGGCCGCGCGTTCTCCCATCCCCTTGGCCGCCGGCATAGACGAAGGTGAGATCGCGCGGCTCGCCGACGCCGTCGGGCGAGCCCGCCGCCGTGGCAAGAAAGCGCTCCTCGAGCGCAACCGCGATGTTTTCCGGAAAGCCGATGCCGACGAAGCCCCCGGTGGCAACGGTATCGCCGGACCGGATCAGCGCCACCGCCTCGCGGGCGCTTGCCACCTTGCCGTGATGAATCTCGCGTAGTGCCGCGATCTGTCCCGACCGTCTGTTGTCCATGTGAGCGTCCCTGCCGTCCGCCGGAACTGTAGCATGGCGCGCGATCCGCGACGGCCGTCAACGCCGGTGCAGGAATCCGGCTAAGGTCGCACTGCGGGATGGCGGAGCGCAAGCATGGCGACAACCCTCAATATGGCAGCCTTCAGCGAGGCGCTGGTGGTCCTCGGCACCGCCGGCGTCGTGGTGCCGATGGTGCATCGCTTCGGGCTGAGCCCGGTGCTCGGCTATCTCGGCGCCGGTGCTCTGCTCGGGCCGCTCGGGCTCGGCGCGTGGAGCAGCGACTGGCCGCTCTTGCGTTGGCTCACCATCCGCGATGCCCAGAGCGTCTCCGTCATCGCCGATCTGGGCGTCGTTTTCCTGCTCTTCCTGATCGGACTCGAGCTTTCCTACGAACGGCTCATGGCCATGCGACGGCTGGTCTTCGGGCTCGGCGGACTGCAGGTCACCGTCACGGCTACGGTCATTGCCGGGCTGCTCGCCGCCGCCGGTCAGGACGCGGCCGCGGCCATCGTGATCGCAGCCTGCCTTGCGCTGTCTTCGACCGCAGTCGTCCTCGAAGTGCTCTCGCAGCAGGGCCGTCTTCACACCGCCACGGGCCGCGGCAGCTTTGCCGTCCTGCTCGCCCAGGACCTCGCCGTCATCCCCATTCTGACCCTGATTTCGATTCTCGGGGCGGGTACCGTCGGCTCGCTCTGGAGCACCCTGACACTGACCGCCGGCAAGGCGCTTGCAGCCGGCGCCTTCATCGTCGTCGGAGGCCGCTTCGTCCTGCGTCCGTTGTTCCGTCAGGTAGCGCGCACCCAATCGAGCGAGCTGTTTATCGCCACGATACTTTTCGTAATCGTCGGCACCGGCGTCGTGGCGGCCGCCGCCGACCTCTCGATGGCGCTTGGCGCATTCGTCGCGGGCCTGCTGCTCGCCGAGACCGAATACCGCAAGACCATCGAGGTGACGATCGAGCCGTTCAAGGGTTTGCTGCTCGGGATCTTCTTCTTCACGGTCGGCATGGGGCTGGACTGGCACCTCCTCGCTGCCTCGCCGCTCCTGCTTCTCGCGGCCGTCGCGGGCCTCATTGCCGTCAAGGCCGCCGTCATGGTCGTCCTGGCGCGCTGGTATCGGATGCCCTGGCCGGCTGCGATCGAGCAGGGCATCCTGCTTGGCCCTGGCGGAGAGTTTGCCTTCGTCGGCATCGGGCTTGCGCTTGCGCTCGGCGTCGTCGGCAAGCCGGCTGCGTCGTTCGCGATCGCGGTCACGTCGCTGTCGATGGCGCTCATTCCGGGTCTCGCCATGCTGGCGCTGAGACTGACGCACGGCGACGAGCGGCCGGCGGAGGTTGCCGCCGCACTGCGCATCGCGCCGCAGGCGCGCCGCCATCACGCCATCGTCGTCGGCCACGGCCGGGTCGGCAAGGTCGTGTGCCAACTGCTCGCCGAGCACGGCGTCGCTTACACGGCGATCGATCACGATGCGATCACCGTCACCAAGGACCGAACGGCGGGTCGCCAAGTGTATTTCGGCGATGCAACCAGTCCCGAATTCCTGCGCGCCTGCGGCCTGATGGAGGCGCAGGCCGTGATCATCACGATCCATACCACGGAGAAGATCGACGAGATCCTGCGCCTCGTGCGATCGCTGCGTCCCGATATCATGGTCGTCGCCAGAGCCCGCGACGCCGCCCACGCCCGCCACCTCTACAGCCTCGGCGTCACCGACGCCGTGCCCGAGACCATCGAGGCAAGCCTGCAGCTCTCCGAAGCCGCCCTCGTCGGCCTTGGCATTCCGGCCGGCCCCGTGATCGCCTCGATCCACGAAATGCGCGACGTCTTCCGGCGCGAACTCCAGCAGGCGGCAGCGACCGCCGGACAGAGCGGCACCCGCTCCATCCGCCCTTCGACGCGCTGAGCCCTCGCGCCTGGACGAGCCGAGACAAGTCCGCGCGCAATGCCCGCGCGACGAACGCTGGACGTCAGCGGCCGTCCACCGGGCGAGCGCTGAGTGCTGAGCAAAGGCGCGTCCTCGGGTTTTCGCTCCGCAAGGCCCGCACGATGCGCACAGGGGCCCACTCGCCGGCAACAGCCCCGCGCCGCGTCGGGCCGGGCCCGCGATCAGCTCGCGAGCTCGGCTTCGATCGCCTTGAGCGCCGCTTCCGCCTTGCTGCCATCGGGTCCGCCAGCCT
>CAYWBX010000111.1:0-8073 GCA_964456015.1 uncultured Hyphomicrobiaceae bacterium
CGGTGCGAAGTCCGTCGATGCGGGGCGTCGCCGAGGAGGCGCCCGGCGCCTACAAGGACGTCGACGCCGTCGTTGATGCAGCCGAGGCCGCCGGTCTCGCGCGGAAGGTTGCGTGCCTGCGGCCGCTGATCTGCGTGAAGGGATAGCTGCTGCCAGCACGAACGCTTGTTGACGGACGCTACTCAGCCTCGCTGGCGCTGCCCTCCGTTGCGTGGCGGGCCCGGCATCGATTATCCGCCTTATCCACCGCCGCAGGATTCATCGCTGTCGTAATCCGCCGGACGGCGGGATGCCCCTCCGTTACGTCCAATCTCGCCGCCTCGCGAGGATCAGGCGCTCGATGGGTCGGAACTCGCCGCCTTTTCCGAAGCCGGCTGCAGTGTGCGAAGCAGACGAACAACCTCTTGGTCCGGGACCTGATGGAAGTCGCGATAGTGCAGACTGATCGCGTAGAAGGGCTCGGGAACCTCGAGACACACTACCTCGTCAACCTTGTCCCTGAGATCTTCAAGCGTCTCGCGCGGCGCGACAGGGACAGCCAGGATCAAGCTTGCGGGCGACTTGCGCCGCAGCGCAGCCAAGGCGGCGCGAACGCTCGCCCCCGTCGCAATGCCATCGTCAACCAGGATCAGATTGCGGCCTCCGAGCGGGACCCGCGCCCGCCCCTCGAGATAGGCGTGCCGGCGGCGCTCGATCTCGGCAAGCTCGGCCTTGGCCTGTTCGGCCAGATAGTCCGGCCCGAGGCCGGCCAGCCGCATCACCTCGTCGTTGACCACCACCTCCGGGTCGCTGCCGTCGACCACGGCCGCCGCAGCCAGCTCGCGCTGATATGGCACGCCGATTTTGCGCACGAGCACCAGATCGAGCGGCGCCTTCAGCGCCCGTGCGATCTCGACAGCCACCGGAACACCGCCGCGTGGCAGCGCCAGAACGACGGGGTCGGCGAGCTTGCGCTTGACCAGTTCCCGGGCGAGCTCTCTGCCGGCTTCGGCACGATCAGAAAAACGGGCCGAGAACCTCATGCCGAAGCACTCCCCAAATGCGTGTCAAACCATCGACCGGCCAAGTCTACCACTTGGTCGAGCGCCCCGGGCTCCTCGAACAGGTGCGTCGCGCCCGGCACGATCGCAAGTTCCTTCTCGCACTCGAGACGGGCCATGGCCTGCTCGTTGAGCGCGAGCACGTCGAAATCGGCTCCTCCGACGATCAGCAGCGTCGCGGCCCGCACCCTGGGCAGATAGGCGCCGGCGAGATCGGGCCGGCCGCCGCGCGAGACGATCGCGGCGACATCCCGGGGGCATTGCGCCGCCGCGACCAGGGCGGCTGCCGAGCCGGTGCTTGCTCCAAAAAGGCCGACCGCCAGACGAGCCGTTTCATCGTCCCGGCGCGACCACTCGACGGCCTCGCGCACGCGCGCGCCAAGCAGCGAGATGTCGAACACGTTGTGACGGTCCTCCGCCTCAGCCGCGGTCAGAAGGTCGAACAGAAGGGTTGCCAGTCCCCTGGCGTTCAAAGAGTGAGCCACATGAACGTTTCTGGGGCTGCGCCGGCTCGAGCCGCTACCATGCGCGAAGATGACGAGCCCCGTTGCCGACTTCGGCACGTCGAGGATGCCGTCAAGTCGCTGCTCGCCAATCTCTACATGACGCCTGCCCATCACCGCTTGTTTCCCTACGCTCAGGTCTTGCGCCAGAGAGCCTCCGGCAACCAGGAGGCGGGCTCATCAAGCTCGCGCCGCATGAGCTACACCCCTCGTTTTTGCCGGTCGCGGCATTGACCGCTGTCAACGCTCACCAAGTGTCGAGGAGTCTTGCTCGCTGGTCTGATCCCGGTCTCGAAGCCCGACGCCATGGCTGTCCACAACGCCGATATTGCGCGCATTCTCAACCGGCTTGCCGACCTGCTCGAGATTGAAGATGCGAACCCATTTCGGATTCGTGCTTACCGGCGCGCGGCGCAGACCATCGCTGACCTTCCGACCGGCGCCGCTGAGATGGTCGCGCACGGCCAGGATCTTTCCGAGCTGCCGGGCATCGGCAAGGATCTTGCGGGCAAGATCCGCGAAATTGTGGAGACCGGGCGGCTGACACTGCTTGAGGAAGTCGAGGCGCGCACGCCGTCATCGCTCGCCGTGCTCACCAGCTTGCCTGGGCTTGGCCCCAAACGGGTGCATGCCCTTCACGAGCGGCTCGGCATCACCACGCTTGATCAGCTCGCTCGCGCCGCCAAGGCGCACAAACTGCGCGCCCTCCCGGGCTTCAGCGAAAAGATGGAAGCCAACATCCTCGATGCCATCAGCAAGCATCGAGCGACCGAGCAGCGCTGGAAGATCTCGACCGCGGCCGATTTTGCGGAGACGCTGCGGGCGTGGATGCTTCGCTGCCCGGGCGTCCGGAACGTCGTCATGGCGGGCAGCTACCGCCGCTGCCGGGAGACGGTCGGCGACCTCGATCTCCTTGTGACGTCGGCGGCCGGCCGAAAGGCTGTCGATCACTTTGTCCGCTACGAAGAGATCGATGAAATCGTGGCGAAGGGACCTACACGCGCCACCGTCAAGCTCAAGGCTGGCATCCAGGTGGATCTGCGCGTCGTGCCGCAGGCAAGTTACGGCGCTGCGCTGCACTACTTCACGGGCTCCAAGGCGCACAACATCCACATCCGCAAGCTCGGCCAGGAAAAAGGGCTGAAAATCAATGAGTACGGCATCTTTCGCGGCGACAACCGGATCGGCGGCGCCAAGGAAGAAGACGTGTTCGCCGCCGTCGGCTTGCCCTGGATCGAGCCGGAACTTCGCGAGGACCGCGGCGAGATCGAGGCGGCCGCCTCCGGACGCCTTCCAAAGCTTGTGACGCTCGCTGACGTTCGGGGGGACCTGCATGTGCACACGACGGCGTCCGACGGCAAGAGCAGTCTGCGCGAGATGGCCGTTGCGGCCAAGGCACGCGGCTATTCCTACATCGCCGTCACCGATCACACGAAGCATGCGACCGTCGCGCATGGGCTCGACGAAAAGCGCCTTTCGGCCCAACTCGACGAAATCGACCGGATGAATGACGGTATGGACGGCTTCCGAGTCCTGAAGTCGTCCGAAGTCGACATCTTGGCTGACGGAACCCTCGATCTGCCGGACAGAATCCTCAAGCGCCTCGACCTCACGGTTTGCGCCGTCCATTACAGGTTCGATCTCGATGCCGCCACCCAGACCGAGCGCATCCTTCGCGCGATGGACAACCGCCACTTTCATATCTTGGCGCATCCGACAGGGCGGCTCATCGGCGATCGGCCGGGGTACTCCGTGAATCTCGAGCGCATACTCAACGGCGCGAAACAACGCGGCTGCTTTGTCGAACTCAACGCGCATCCGTCGCGCCTGGATCTCGACGATGTTCACTGTAAGCTTGCCCGGGAGATGGGATTGCTCATCTCGATCGGCACGGACGCACATTCCGCTCTCGGGCTCGACGCCATGCGCTATGGCATCGGGCAGGCGCGGCGAGGATGGCTGGAAGCGAAAGACGTTCTCAATACCCGCTCCTGGAACCAGCTGAAGCGGCTGCTTGCGCGATGAGCCGATGACATGCGAGCGAACCTGCCATGCGAGCCATATGCCCACAAGCCACGCTCATGCTGGCCGGCGACGTGATGACAGGTCGCGGCATCGACCAGATCCTCGCGCACCCGGGCGACCCGACCCTCTTCGAATCGCATGTGAGATCGGCGCTCGACTATGTGGCTCTTGCCGAGCGCGCGCACGGTCCCATCCCGCGGCGGGTACCCTTCGACTACATCTGGGGCGATGGCTTGAGTGAGATTGCACGGCGCCGTCCGGACCTGACGCTCATCAATCTCGAGACGGCGATCACGGCACGCGGCAGTCCGGCGCCCAAAGGCATCAACTATCGGATGCATCCCGGCAACGTCGGCGTCCTGACGGCTGCGGGCATCAGCGCCGTAAGCCTCGCCAACAACCACGTCCTGGACTGGGGACGCGACGGATTCAACGATACGCTCGATACCTTGCGCGCTGCGGGCATCGGGGCTGCGGGCGGAGGGTGCGACCTCGACGCAGCGTCAGGTCCCCTCGAGATTGCGGGCCAAGGACCGGGCAGACGATTGATCTTTGGCATCGGTTGCCGGGACAGCGGCATTCCGAGCGATTGGGCGGCGAAACCGGCGAGGCCCGGCATCTACCTCCTGTCCACTTTGTCGCGGGCCGAAGCGGCAAGAGTTGCCGGCAGCGTGCGAGCCCGAAAGAGATCCGACGACATCGTCATCGCCTCGATCCACTGGGGTGGCAACTGGGGCTATGAGGTTCCCGCCGCGCAGCGCACCTTCGCCCATGCTCTGATCGACGAAGGGATGGTCGACGTCGTGCATGGCCACTCCTCACACCATCCGAAGGCGATCGAAATTTACCGCGGCAAGCTCATCCTCTATGGCTGTGGCGACCTCATCAACGACTACGAAGGTATCGTCGGCGACGCTCGCTTCCGCTCTGACTTGGTGCTGATGTACTTCGCATCCGTTTCGCACGCCGATGGAACCCTGCAATCCCTGGAGATGGTGCCGTTTCGGGTCCACAGGTTTCGGCTGCAGAGGGCATCCCGCCAGGAAGCGGACTGGCTTGCGGTCACGCTCCGGCGAGATGCCGGCATCGTCGGTGCGGGCATCGTCGTCACGCCGGAGGCGACGCTTCGGCTGGAGGGGACGTGAGATCGCATTCATAGCTCGCCCGCGGAGGCGTCAGACGGCGAGATGCCGACGCTCCGCAAGTACGAAGTGCAGGAGAAGGACCACGCTCGCGGCCGCCGCGAAAAAGCACCATACGGACGTGAAGGCGCCCACATAGAAGGCGTAGGTGATCCAAGCGCCAATCGTGACAATACCAGCGAAGATCTGCACCGCAGGGTGAGAGGACAGCACCGCCGGAGCACAGGCAGCCAGAAGGTAAAGGACGCGGATAGCGACGGGCGGCGGAGCGCCGCCATGATAGACAATATGCCCGTCCACGATTTCCGCCGTGTGAGTATCGCTGACAATCGTGCGAAGAAGGTAGACGCCAGCCGCAAGTCCCGCCGCGAAAACCAGGTACATCAGCAACCGTCGCGTCCTGTCCGGTTCGACGAGCAGTGCGGCAAATGGGGCATAGGCAGGCCAGATGACTTCAGCCTGAACCAGGAACATGAATGTCAGCGTCGTAGCCGCGGCACCGTCCGAAGCGGTTGCTAGCGTGAGCCAGAGCAAGCCTTCGATGGACTGATGGAGCCCAAAGAGCAACGGCATGGCCGCGAGCGGCCACTCGCGACGCGACCGCGACTTTTGGAGGCATGTGAGGCCGATCATGGTGACCACGCCCGCAGTCGCGAAGCTGGCAGTGGCCGAAAAGCACATCAGCCTGTCCTTGTGGGGTCTGATCTCGGAAAGTGCGGAACCCCGACGTCCTCGGGCCGTCCCTCGACGCTCCGGAGGATCTGCGGGGACGCGCGGGCAGGCCTTTGAAGCGCTGCAGAAGGTCTCTCAGAACTCGTCGGATTGATAGCTGTCATCCTCCGAGAGCAACTCGTAGATTCGCGCCGGTTTTCCGGCGAGCACATGCCCTGCCTTGCCGGCGACGTCGCCGTCGCCCCGGGCATAGACGAGGGCAACCTCAAGATCCTCGACCGTCGGAAGCAGACCCAGGATTTCCGCGATCGTGTGATCGGCGAGCGGGCCGGCCAAGTGTCGGATCTCGTCGGCCGACGTGATCGGAAGGTTCTTCGAGTCACCTTTGATCGGGGGCTTCATCACTCACCTCTCAAGCCGCCTCGGATACTTCGCGGCACCGGATATTGCTGTGTCCATTACCCCTCCATGTGACGTGGATCAGTGCGGGCCTGGCCCATTGCTTTGACGTGGGCGCACCGTGGCTGGCGGCAATCGCGATCCCTGAGGTGCTGAGGCCTCGCACATCTAACCCCTTTAGGCGATGTTGTCGAAGCGGCGTCCTTGACCCACCCCCGTCCTTCAATCCGCATGAGCGGCCGGTGCGCGCGCCAATCCTTGCTTCGCGACGTCGGAGAGGGGCACCGTCTCTCGCAATCGACGCGTTCGCCCTGGCCTCGCCTGCCGGCCTCCACCTGACATACTTAAAGGCCCCATGTGGCGCCGAAACGAGGCTCGTTCCGGAGAATGGCTCGGGGCGGGGTCAAGGCAACCGGCTCTGACGAACGTCAATGTGCCGGATTTGCACTTCCGGCGAAGTCTGGTTCGCGAGGAATACCACAGTCCGTTCCGGAGAGCAGCCGCCATGCAGTCACCACTCCAACTGAGCTTCGAGAATATCGGCCACTCGGATGCCGTCGAGGCCCGCATCCGGGAAGAGGCGAAGAAGCTCGAGCAGTTCACGGACCGTATCACCTCGATGCGCGTTGTCGTTGCCCGTCCACAACACCGTCATCATAAGGGTGACCATTATCAGATCCGGATTCACATCACGATGCCGGGGGCTGCCGACATTGCGATCAGTCGTGAGCCTCCGGAGTCCGGGGCGCATGAGGACGTCTATGTGACGATCCGCGATGCATTCAAGGCGGCGCGGCGCCAGATCCAGGATCTCGTTCGCCAACGACAGGGGCATGTCAAGGAGCACGAGCCGCCGCCCCACGGCAGGATCTCGGCACTTCACCCCGAGCGCGACCACGGCTTCATTGCGACCGCGGATGGACGCGAGATCTATTTTCATCGCAACAGCCTCGCCGGTGTGACGCTCGAAAAGCTCCGGGTCGGTCAGGAGGTGCGGTTCTCGGAGGCTGTCGGCGAGAAGGGCCCCCAGGCAACGCTCGTGCGCCTCGTAGGCAAGCATCATCTCGACTGAGCCAAGTCAGCCCAATATCGGTCCGTTATGGCTCGCTACACCAAGCCGCGCGTCCCGCGCCAAGACCGGCCTTCGGGAGTTGCGGGGGAGCTATCCGGGCCGGCCATTCCCGAGGATCGGACCGCGGCGAAGGGCACGTCGATCCGACGCCCCTCAACGCCCGTCGGGGCGGACCGGGACCTCAGCCGCCACCTCGCGCGGCGGCAATGTGGCGATCGACCTCTGCCGTGTAATCGCGCAGCACCTGAGCGATCTCGACGGGATAGCCCGCTCCCTCCTCGAGGTGACGCAGAGCCTCCGGCAGCCGCGCAAGATTGTCTGCCGCATGGCGCCGTGCTTGCGCCAGCGACGGCGCCGATCCGATGCGCCGCCCGCCCATCATCACCGGCACGATGAGCGGCTCACCGGCTTGGGCATCGCGGTCGAGCGAGACGATATCGCCCGACATGCGGCCATCGATGCCATGGAGACGCCAGACTTGCTTTCGGCCAGGCCACGTCGCCTTGCCAGCGGAAAGCTTCCGCCGGCCGATACCGGCATATTCTTGCAGCTTGTAGGCGCAGTCGAGTGCCGGCACGTCGATCGACGTCGTGAGGCTCGTCCCGATGCCGAAGCCGTCGATCGGGGCGCCGGCGCGGGCAAACGCGGCGAGCTCCGCATCGTCAATGCCGCCGCTGCCGAGAATTGTGACATCCTCTAGTCCACCGGAATCCAGAATTCTTCGCACGCTCCGCGACAACGCCACGAGATCGCCGCTGTCGATGCGAACGCCGCGGATTGCAATTCCCTTCTCCTTCAATCGCGGGGCCAAGTCGACGACCTTCTGCGCCCCGGCCTCGGTATCGTAGGTGTCGATCAGGAGAACAAGGCCTTCTGGCCGGGACCGTGCGAATGCGTCGAAAGCCGCCGTCTCGCTCTCGAAGGCCTGCACGAACGAGTGCGCCATCGTGCCGTAGACGGGAATGCCAAAGAGCTGGCCCGCCAACATCGTCGCGGTGCCGGCATAGCCCGCGATATAACTCGCGCGCGCCGCCATCAGCCCTGCCTCCGCCCCGTGAGCGCGCCGCAGGCCGAAATCGACGAGCAGCTTTCCTGGCGCAAGCAGAACATGTCGGGCTGCCTTGCTCGCGATGAGCGTCTGGAAATGCAGAATATTGATAAGACGCGTCTCGACGAGCTGCGCCTCCGGCAGCGGCGCCGTCACTCGCAGGATCGGCTCG
>CAYWBX010000112.1:0-1594 GCA_964456015.1 uncultured Hyphomicrobiaceae bacterium
TCGTTTCGAAGCCGCGTCGCGAGCGACGGCGCGGCGCCATCCGTGCCGATCGCCACCGTGACCGTTCCCCGATCGACCAGGGCTGGAAGTGAAAAGGAGCTGAGCGAGGGGCGGTCGGGAACATTGACCGGCACGCCTAGTGCGCGGGCATGCATCGAGACGGCGCGGTCCAGGTCCTCGGCTGCGGTTGCCGAAATGACGAACGGTCGCCCTCGCATATCCCGACCGGTGACCGGGCGCGGGCAAATCGTGACGCGGCCAGCGGCAACGATCGGCGCGAAGCCATCCGCGAGCTGGCCTGCGGCGAAGACGTCGACAATCGGCGCGCGCAGCAGCAGCAGGCGAACCTTGGCTAGAGCCAGATCGCCGCCACCGACGACCAGTGGCGGTCGAGCGCCGACATCGACGAATATCGGAAACGAAGCCATGTCATCACCCCGCCACCCAGTAGGTCTGCGGAACGACGCTGTCGGGTTGCACTTCGACTTCGAGGCCGTCGAGCTCCGCTGTCATGAGAAGCTGACAGGCAAGGCGCGACGCCTCATCGGCGGTCGGAAGTTCGTCAAGCCTGGCGAGCTCCTCGGTCGTGGGGGGCGGCAGCGCGTGACGCCAACGTGCCGGGATCCGCACGTGGCATGTCGAACAGATACCGGCGCCGCCGCATTCGGCCTTGATGGGGAGGCCGAATGCCCGGATCAGCTCCATCACTCGGAAGCCCTCGGCCGCCGGAGGCTCGAAGCGGCCGCCGTCGGAAAGCGAGACGACGAGCTTCAGATTGGCAAAATCGGCTTCGGGCGACGCCTGAGGCGAACTCTGCTGCACTGCACCCTCCAAGCTGCAATTCTGAGACAAAATAGCAAAAAAATTCCAAAACAGAAGCAAAAATGACGACAAAAAAGAAAATTTTATTATATCACATCGATTGCCATCGCGGCACTTCCGCAATGGCCGAGCGCGTCCGGTCATTTCTCATCCCGGTCGGTCGCGCGAGAACGTCATTCCCGGGCGGTGAGCACTCTCTGTGGCAGAGCGACGTTGGCGGCTTGCAGTCAGCCGCTCGCGACAAGACCCCGGCTCGGCGGTCGGGGCTCGGCAAGTCGCCGCAAATGTCCGGAAGATCGGCGCTACGCGATGGGAATGCGGCGCCCGTCTGAGGTGATGCGGCTCGAGCCTCTATGCCGACCCCCATCAGCTGCGATGCGAGGTTGCGACGCATCAAAGCGAGGGATCGCCCAACCGGCTCAATCGAGCCGGTACGCCGACCTCGGCACGACACCGCGCGGGCACGCGTCGCGCCGGCGCCACATGCGTCGTCTTGCGTTCATTCGACAGATTGGAAATGCAGCGTGAACCAGCCCTTGGACCGAAACGATCGCTTGGGGATCGAGCAGATTCTGCTCGCGGCCCGTAATGCGCGCGCAAGCTGGCTTCGCCGCCCGGCGAGCCTCGGGATTGGCCTTGTCATAATCGCCCTGATGGCGGCCGCGCTCTGGATCTGGACCGGCCGCGGGCGGACCGCGATCAGCTTCGTCACCGAGCCGGTTGTCAGAGACAGGCTGCTGGTCGTCGTAACCGCCACCGGCTCGGTGCAGCC
>CAYWBX010000112.1:1604-5810 GCA_964456015.1 uncultured Hyphomicrobiaceae bacterium
TCGACGTCTCAAGTGAGCTGTCCGGCACCATGCGCAAGGTGCTGGTCGATTACAACTCGGTGGTCACCGCCGGCCAAGTCCTTGCAGAGCTCGACACCGACAAGCTCCTGGCCACGGTCAGGAGTTCGCGCGCCAAGCTCGCATCGACGCGGGCCAAGGTAGCCGACGCTCGCGCCGCGATGCTCGAAAAGGAGCATGATCTGGCGCGCAAGAAGGTGCTCGCGGGCCGCAGCGTCACGTCGGCTCAGGACCTGGAGCTGGCTCAGACCGCCTACGAGCGGGCGGTCGCCGGTCTGGCGATCGCCGAGGCCGAGGTCGGCATCGCGGAGGCCGAGCTTCAGCTCAATGAGACCAATCTTGCCAAGGCTCGGATCGTCTCGCCGATCGGTGGCGTGATCCTGAAACGCAACGTCGATCCTGGTCAGACCGTCGCATCGTCGTTTCAGGCGCCGGTGCTGTTCACGATCGCGGAGGATCTGACCAAGATGGAGCTGCAGGTCGATGTCGATGAGGCCGACGTCGGCAAGGTCAAAGCAGGTCAAAGCGCAACGTTTTCAGTTGATGCCTATCCGGATCGCCGCTTTCCCGCCGTCATCCGGGATGTCCGCTTCGCCTCGGAGACGATCCAAGGAGTGGTCACGTACAAGGCGGTCCTCACAGTTGACAATTCGGAGTTGCTGCTGCGCCCCGGCATGACGGCCACGGCGGAAATCCGCGTCACCGAGATTCCCGATGCGCTGCTGATCGCGAATGCAGCGCTGCGCTACAGCCCACCCGAAGCGACGACGTCCACAGACAGTCGAAGCTTTCTGCAGCGGATCCTTCCGGGTCCGCCGGCCTTTCGCGCCCCCGCCAAGCGGGAAGAGGCAACCGGACAGCGCACGGTCTGGCTTCTCAAGGGTGGGCTGCCAACGGCCGTCGCCGTCTCGATCGGTGCCAGCGACGGCCGCAGAACCGAAATCCGCGCTGGCCCGGTGAATGTGGGCGACACGGCAATCATTGATCACACGGTGCTGAGAAATTGACGCCGGGGGCTGCGATGACAGCGGCGAGCGCCACCCATTGTCCCATCATCGAGCTTCGTGGCGTCGCCAAGACGTATGGAACCGGCGCGGCGGCGGTCAACGCCCTCGATGGAGTCGACCTTCGCATCGACGCGGGAGAGTTCGTGGCGATCATGGGGCCATCCGGTTCCGGCAAGTCCACAGCCATGAACATCATCGGCTGTCTGGATATGCCGACGCGAGGCCAATACCTGTTCGAGGGTGTCGACGTCGGTTCGCTTTCGCGCAATGAGCGGGCGTTGATCCGTCGCCATCTGCTCGGCTTCGTTTTTCAGGGCTTCAATCTTCTGCCGCGCACGTCAGCGCTCGAGAATGTCGAGCTGCCCCTGATTTACCGTGGCATTCCTGCCGATCGCCGCCGAGCTCTCGCCTCGCAGGCTCTGGCGCAGGTCGGTCTCGAAGGACGCGAGCGCCACACCGCTTCCGAGCTGTCCGGCGGGCAGCAGCAGCGCGTCGCCATTGCGCGCGCCATCGTCACCGATCCTAAGGTGCTGCTTGCTGATGAGCCGACGGGAAACCTCGACACGCGCACCAGTCGGGAGATCATGGACCTCATCAGGAAGCTCAATCGGGAGCGCGGTCTGACGGTCGTCATGGTAACGCATGAAAGTGATGTCGCAGCTTACGCGCGCCGCATCGTCCGCTTCCTCGACGGCCGCATCGACAGCGATGTCCTCAATCGCGAGTTCGCCTGATGCTGTTCGAATCGATCAGGCTGGCGCTGAAGGCCATCCGGCGTAATGCCTTGCGCTCATCCCTGACGGTGCTCGGAGTCGTGATCGGCGTCGCGGCCGTGATCGCCATGGTGACCATAGGCAACGGTACAACCGCGAAAGTCACCGCAGAGCTCGCGAGGCTCGGGGCCAACGTGCTGTTCGCAAGTCCCGGCCAGTTTGGTCCGGGTCGCGCCAGTATGGACGCCAAGGCCTTCTCGATGCGCGATGTGGAGGCCATCCGAAGCCAAGTCAGCGGCTTGAAGGCGGTGGCGCCCATCAGTCAGAAATCGCAGGTCGCCGTGTTCGGAACCGAGAGCCGCGCGACGACGGTGACTGGAACCGACAACGATTTCTTGATCAGCCAGGGCTGGTCGCTGCAGGCGGGGCGCGAGTTCTACGACGGTGAGGTGAGAGGCGGGCGTGCTGCCTGCATTATCGGCAACACCGTGAGGTTGCGCCTTTTCGGCCAGTTGGATCCGCTCGGGCGGCCGGTGCGCATCGGCAACGTGAGCTGCGAGGTGATCGGCGTTCTGTCGGTGAAGGGCCAATCCAGCTTCGGCGGCGATCAGGATGACATCATTCTGATGCCGCTGCGCGCCTTTCAGCGGCGACTGGCCGGCAACACCGAAATCCGGCGGATCGTCGTCTCGGCCGCCGAGGGCACCGACACGGCCAAGGTGCAACGGGATCTCGAATGGCTCCTGCGCGAGCGGCGCAACATCGGGCGCGGAAAGGAGGATGACTTCACGGTCCGCGACATGACGCAGATAGCCCAGGCGCAAGCCGGCACCACGGCGATCCTGACGGGCCTCCTTGCCGCCGTCGCGGCGGTCAGCCTCGTGGTCGGCGGCATTGGGATCATGAACATCATGCTCGTCTCGGTCACGGAGCGCACGCGCGAGATCGGCATTCGCATGGCCATTGGCGCACTCGAACGCCAGGTGCTCGCTCAGTTTTTGATCGAAGCCGTGGTGCTTTCCGTCTTTGGCGGCCTCGTCGGAGTTTGTCTCGGTCTCGCACTGGCATGGCTTGCGACGACCGCGCTCGGAGTTCCGTTCGGCGTCGACGCGACCGTGGTCGCCTATGCGTTTGTGTTCTCGGCTCTTGTCGGCGTGATCTTCGGCTTCTTCCCCGCGCGCCGGGCGGCGCGGCTGAACCCGATCGAGGCCCTGCGGCACGAGTGATGCAAGACCCTCCGCCGAAACGGTCCGCGGCGTCCGTCGAATGACGGAGGCATCCCGGTCTGCCGCGAAACCCGGGCAATATGAACTGGTAGACCAGCTGAGAAGGAGCACTTGCGAGGTGCGAAGTCGGGAAGCAACGACGCCAGAGGGAATCGCCTGCCGGTCGTCCTTCGTGGTACGCGCAAAACCCGAAAATGTATTATTTATGAATAAGTTATTCTTATGGCTGGGCGACGCTCGACGGCGGCGCCAGCGGCTCTGCGGGCAAGGCCGCCCGGCGCGTCGGCTTGTCGCGCGACATGCGCTCGGAGTAGAAGCTGGCCAACTCGACACCAGATCGAGTGCGCAAGGGAGGTTCGCATGACCATTGGGACGGACGATCAAGATCGCACCCGCTTGCCGGCAACCCGCGGGCGTGTCTGATCCATCGACGAGCCACAGCAAGTCCCCATGGTCGCGCAGATGCGGTTTCTCGTCCGCCGTTTGAGTGCCTCGCCAACCGCCGTCGCCGTTGGCGTCTATCTGATTGCCTGGCTTGTGCTGTCGTTTCCGTGGATCACAGGCGCCAGCACGATCCCTTACGATGCCAAGGCGCACTTTCAGGCCCAGATCCAATTCCTGGCGAATGCCTTGCATTCGGGGCAATCGCCGTTCTGGTCGCCGCATGTTTTCCTCGGCGTGCCGCAGATCGCCGATCCGCAGTCGCTGATCTTCTCTCCTGCCTACATTCTGGCCATTCTCGATGCCGTTCCCTCCTTCTGGCTGCTCGACATCTATGTTTTCGCGCTGCTGGCGATGGCGGGCCTTGCGATCATCGGCCTCTTCCGGGACCGACAATGGCATCCTGCCGGCGCCGCGCTGGCCGCGATCGTCATCACCTTCGGCAGTTCGGCAGCCTGGCGCATCCAGCATATCGGGCAGATCCAAAGCTATGCGTTTTTTTGCCTTGCTCTCTGGCTGCTCGACAGGGCGCTGCGGCGAAGCTCGGCGCGATGGGGAGCTGCTGCCGGGCTCGCCATCGGAGCGATGCTCGCCGAGCCCAATCAGGTCGGGCTCCTTGGCGCATATCTGCTCGTCGGTCTGGTTTTGTCGTTCTGGCTGTCTGCAGCGCAGCCGTTCGCCGCGATCCGCCACTCGGTTGCGCCCCTTGCGGTAGCTGCCGCGGTGACGCTCGCAGTCGCCGCACTCCCGCTCCTTCTCACATCGCTCTCTCTGACGTCGTCCAGCCGCCCCGTCATTCCC
>CAYWBX010000112.1:5820-8042 GCA_964456015.1 uncultured Hyphomicrobiaceae bacterium
TCCCTTCGAGGAGGCGGCGCGGGGCTCGCTGCATCCGGTCTCGCTTCTCACGGCCATCGTGGGCGACCTCTTCGGCGCGCTGGATCCGAAGGTCGACTATTGGGGGCCCTACAGCGCCAGCTGGAACCCGCGCGAGCTGACGCTCTCGCAGAACATGAGTCAGCTCTATATCGGCGCCCTGCCGATGCTGCTGGTCCTGACAATCGGACTGTCGCGCGGGCTGGTTTGGGCGCGCGAGATCAGATTTTTCACGATCGCCGCGCTGCTGATGCTCGTCTATGCGCTTGGAACGTACACCCCGGCGTTCGAGCTTGCCTACCGATGGGTCCCGGGCGTGTCGCTGTTCCGCAGGCCCGCGGACGCGACGTTCATGCTCGGCGCCATGCTCGCCATCCTCGGGGGCTATCTGGCGCACCGATGGCTCGGTCATCAGCTGCCGGACCCGAAGCCGGGATGGCGGACCGGGGTGGCCGGCGGACTGATTGCGGTGCTGCTTGCGGCTTTCGCCGTGGCAGCGGCGGAAGACAAGCTGCAGTATGCGCAAAAGCCGATCTTTCTGGCCGTTGTCTGGCTGCTTGCGTCTCTGGCCGTGGTCCGATCGCTGCGTCGCTGGGCGATCGCGCATCCCATCGCCGCGGCTGCCGCGATGGCTGGCCTGATGGTGCTGGATCTCGCCGCCAACAACGGTCCGAACGAATCGACCGCCAGCAGCTCCGCGGAGTATGAGGTGCTCGATCCGCGCAGCACCAACGAAACCATCCGCTTTTTGAAGGAGCGCGTGCGCCGCTCGGTCGGGAGTGAGTGGCGCGACAGGGTTGAACTCGTGGGCCTCGGCTTCGAATGGCCGAACTGTGCCATGGTGCACGGCCTCGAGCACACGCTTGGCTACAATCCCTTGCGGATCGGAACGGTCTCAGCGGCAATTGGGGCCCGCGATCACATCGCGGGGCCCGATCAGCGTCAGTTTAGTCCCCTGTTTCCATCCTATCGCAGCACAATGGCCAATCTGCTTGGGTTGCGATTCATCGCAAGTAGCGTGCCGATCGAGCAGGTCGATCCGTCCCTGGCGCGCGGCGCCATGAAGTTTGTCGCACGTACGAAGCATGCATTCATTTATGAGAACACGGATGCGCTGCCGCGGGTCCTCTTTGCTCGACGGGCCATGCCGACCGATTTCAGGCGGATGATCGCCGAAGGCCGCTGGCCGGAGTTCGATCCGCGCGACACCGTCCTTCTTGAACAAGGTGACGAGACGTTCTGGCTGGCGCCCGACGACACCAGCCGGCAGGATGCCGCGGCGAGCAGCGTCATGATCGTGCGCTACGAGAACACGGTGGTCGAGGTCCAAGTGGAAAGCCCGGTTCCGGGCTTCGTCGTGCTCAACGACGTGTGGCATCCATGGTGGGGGGCGGTCGTCGATGAGACGCCGACTGTCATCCACAAGGCCAACGTCATGTTTCGGGCGGTCTACGTGCCGGCAGGGCGGCATCGCGTGCGATTTGAGTTCAGTCCCCTCGCCGGGGCGCTTGCTGAGCTTCGCGGAAAGCAGTTGCATGGCCGCTGAGACGTTCGAAGCGGTGCTTGGTTCCCCGTCCGAGATGTTGCCGCTCGGGGTCCTGAATGCCAGGGATGGATGGTTCCAATTGAACGCGCCTCAGGTGGCGCCGATTGTGGTGGCGAAACTGCCGGTTTGGCTATGGAGCGGCACTCGGCGCACGGGCAGTCCGTGGCGATTGCGATGACTTGCTCATCGTGCGGGGGATTGGACCCGCCCGGGGGAAGTGTCCGGGGGGGCGTGTTCGACGTGAACTCACCTCGTTACGTGCGCGGTCAGGAGAGGACTCGATGAGCAAACTCAATTACTGGGACGCCAAGTGGGATCTCGACGAACAGCAGTGCCCATGCGATCTGCACTTCCTCGATTATCTCGCCGAGCGGAACCTTCGCGGCAAAGACATCTTCCACATGGGCACGGGAAGCCATCACATCGTCGGATTGAGAACCGCGAGTGACGGCTCGGACAACCATGTTCTAGGCATCACGTCCAGCCCGCAGGAGCATGAGGACTACGTCAAGCTGCTGATCGACAATCCGCGGCTCGGTTTCAGCTACAAGGTCTACTTCGGCGACATCTACCAGATCAGCCGGCGTCTGATGCCGGAACTCGACATTGCAACTCTGTTTCACATCGGCGAATTCCGCACCCATCACAATGAGGCCTA
>CAYWBX010000113.1:0-7739 GCA_964456015.1 uncultured Hyphomicrobiaceae bacterium
CGCGCGCCGGCACCTCCGCCCGCGTCACGTCCGTCCTCAAGGACCTCGACGGACTGGTGCAGATCCTCACCTGTGGCTCGGTCGACGACGGCAAGTCGACTCTCATCGGGCGACTTCTCGGGGACGCCTCGGATCTGCCCGAGGACACGCGAGCCGGCATCGTGAGACAGGCAGGACCGGACGGAGTGCCGGATGTCAGCCTGTTGCTCGACGGTCTCGTGGCCGAGCGCGAGCAGGGCATCACCATCGACGTCGCCTGGCGATATTTCGATTCCGGCAGGCGGCGCTTCGTTGTCATCGACAGCCCGGGGCACGAGCAATACACCCGCAACATGGCCTCGGGGGCGTCGCATGCCGACGTCGCCGTGATGCTCGTCGATGCAAGGCACGGCGTCAAAAAGCAGACACGCCGCCACGCCGCCATCCTCGATCTCGTCGGCGTGCGGCGTGTCATCCTCGCCGTGAACAAGATGGATCTCGTCGGCTGGGACGAGGCGCGATTCCGCGAGATCGAGCGCGACTTCGCCGCAGTCGCCGCCAACTTCGCCTTCAGATCGGCTGTCTCACTGCCGGTCTCGGCCAGGCTTGGCGACGGCGTGGCGCGGCGCTCTGCGGCGATGCCATGGCATTCGGGGCCGACGCTGCTCGATGCCTTGAACGAGGTCCCGAGCCGGGGCACGCCGGACGGCGGAGCATTCCGGATGCCGGTGCAGACGGTGCTGCGCGGGGGGCAGGATTTCCGGGGACTTGCCGGTACGGTCTGCGCAGGTGCCGTCAGCGTCGGAGATGAGATCTGCGACGTGCTGAGCGGCCGCACGGCCAGGGTCAAGCGGATCGTGACGATGGACGGCGATCTCGCAGCGGCGGTCGCCGGACAGGCGGTAGTCGTACAGCTCGACACGGACATCGACGTCGCCCGTGGCGCCGTGCTCTCGTCCCCGGCCTCCTTACCGGCCGCAGCGCGCACCCTCGAGGTGCGGTTCGTGTGGCTCGCCGACGATCCCATCGACGCTTCGCACGGGCTGTTGCTCAGGACGGCGACCGATCTGGTGCCGGTTTCGCACCTTGCCATCAAGGCGCGACTGGATCTCGAGACCCTCGAGGAGGCAGAAGCGGCGGGTTGCCAGACCAACGACATCGTGATCGCCAGCGTGGAGCTCGGGCGGTCGGCGGCTGTCGATCCTTTCACCGCGTGTCGCGAGACCGGCTGCTTCGTTCTGGTTGATGCGCTGACCGGCGGCACGCTTGCCGGCGGCATCATCACGGCGATCGGCGGCACGCGAGGCGCCTCCGACGGCCAGTCCTTCCGGTTGACGCGCGAGATGCTGGCGAAAGGCTTATGCCGGGATCTCGACCCCAGGGATGCGGAGTTCCGCCGCCGGGCCGAGGAGGTCGCGATCATTCTGCGCGCGGCAGGCGTGGCCGTCCACCTCGACGACGGCAACGGCGATTGAGAGGACAGCTCACGCCTTGGGCGGACGACCGCCTTCGACCGGCCCACCAATCTTTTTCCAGGCCGAGAAACCGCCGATGATGTGGGCGACGGGTTTCAGTCCCATGTCCTGCGCGGTCTTGGCGGCGAGAGCCGAGCGCAGCCCGCCGGCACAGAAAAACACGAACTTCTTATCCTCGGCGAAGATGGGCTTGTGGTAGGGGCTCGATGGGTCGATCCAGAACTCGAGCATTCCGCGCGTACAGGAAAACGCACCCGGCACCTTTCCGTCACGCTCCTGCTCGCGCGGATCGCGGATATCGACGAGGACCACGTCCGGGCGGCCGACGAGACTGAGAGCCTGCTCCGCCTCGATCTCCTCAATCTCGGCCTTGGCGGCATCGACGAGCGTCTTGTAGCTGACCGTAATCTGCTGCGGCATTTGCACTCCTGGGAGGGACGGCAAGCAATCGACCGCACACTAGCGCGTCCCGGCCCGTGCCGGAAGGCCCCGACGGAGACGATAGGACTGCGGCGTGGCCGCATCCCATCAATGCGTTCACGGCAGGGGCAGGGTCTCGTGCTCTCTGAGCTTCTTTCCCGACTGGGCGTCGACCTCGACCAATCGGACGCGATAGCCCCACAACCGCGCGACGTGCATCAGCGTGCGGTCACACTCGTCCTTGTTGAGCAGGATGCCGTTGCGCACGAAATGGGTAAGCACAAGGCGCCGGCTGCCGGAGAGATCGGCATCCGTGACCTGGATGTCCGGGTCCTGCGCCGAGACGTCGTACTGGCGCGCGAGCACCCGTCGCACCTGCCGGTAACCGCTTTCGTCGTGAATGGCCTCGACCTTGACGGCCGGACTGCCCGCCTGGTCGCGCAGCTGGAAGAGGCGGAACTCGCGCATGACTGCCGGCGACAGGAACTTATGAATGAAGCTCTCATCGCGGAACTCGGCCCACGCCTGCCGCAGCACGCCCATGTAGTCCGGGTTGCCGGCGATGTCAGGGAACCACGCCTTGTCCTCGTCGGTCGGCTCGAGGCACATGCGCTTGATGTCGCGCATCATGGCATAGCCGAGCGCGTAGGGATTGAAACCGCCGAAGTTCCGGTCGGAGAAACCTGGCTGGTAGACCACCGCCGCGTGCATGTGCGCGAACTCAAGCATCGAGCCCTCGGTAACGAGGCCCTTCTCGTAGAGGCGGTTCATGATCTCGTAGTGCACGAACGTGGCGCAGCCCTCGTTCATGACCTTGGTCTGGCGCTGCGGATAGAAGTACTGCGCGAGCACGCGGACGATGCGCAGCAGCTCCGCCTTCCAATCCTCGAGCTTGGGCGCATGCTTTTCGAGGAAGTATAGAATGTTCTCCTCGGGCAGCCTCAGCTCAAGCTGCTCGGCCGTCAGCTCCTCACGCTTCTCGGCGCCCTCCTTCTTCGCCTTGGAATCCGGCAACGTCCGCCACAGCTCGTTATAAATTTCGAGCTCGTACTCACGGCGGCGCATTTCGCGCGCATGCTCCTTGCGCGGGTCGAACTTGCGACGGGGCCTGGCGTTGCGCGACACGCCCTGGTTCATCAGCGCGTGCGCGGCATCGAGCGTCGCCTCGACTGCGGCAAGGCCGTAGCGCTCCTCGCATTCCGCTACATATTTCTTCGCGAACGCCAGATACTCGAGGATTGCATCGGCCTGAGTCCATTGCCGGAACAGGTAATTGTTTTTGAAGAAGTGATTGTGCCCCATGGCCGCATGCGCCATCACCAGGCACTGCATCGTCATGGAGTTCTCCTCCATGATGTAGTTGATGCAGGGGTCCGAGTTGATGACGATCTCGAAGGCCAGCGAGCGGGCGCCCTTGCGGTAGAGCGTCTCGTCCTGCGCGAACCGCTTCCCGAACGACCAGTGCCGGTACATGAGCGGCATTCCGATCGACGAATAGGCGTCGAGCATCTGCTCGGCGGTGATCACCTCGATCTGGTTCTTGTAGATGTCGAGGCCCATTTCGCCGACTCCGATCTCCTCGATCGCCTCATAAGTGCGGGCGATGAGATCGAAGTTCCACTCGGGACCGGTAAACAGCGGCTTGTTGGCGCGGATCGACATGCGTGGCTCTACCCCTCAGGCCCCGATCTTGCTCGAGAACAGCTCGTGGAAAACCGGGAAGATCTCGCCAGGACTGGACACGCGCCGCATGGCGAAGTGCGAGTGACGGTCAGCAATCTCCTTGTAGCCGTTCCAGACAACGGTCTCGCCGGGTCCCGACCGCTCGGACACCTCGATGTAGGCGAAGTACTGCGAGGCCGGCAGCAGATGCTGCTCGATCAGCTCCAGGCAGCGTCCCATGTCGTCGGGGATGTTGTCCCCATCGGAAGCTTGCGCCGCATAGATGTTCCAGTCGTCGGGCGAATAGCGGTCCTTGACGATCTTCTGCATCTCCTCGAGCGCCGTCGAGATGACCGTGCCGCCGGTCTCGACGCCGCGGAAGAAGGTCTCTTCATCCACTTCGGCAGCCGTCGAGGTGTGCCGGATGAAGACGATGTCGACCTCGCGGTAATGGCGCGACAGGAAGACGTGCAAGAGCATGAAGAAGCGTTTGGCGAGGTCTTTGAGCGGTTCGGTCATCGAAGCGGAGGCGTCCATCAGGCAGAACATGACCGCCTGCGTCGACGGCTTCGGCACCCTCTCAAACCGATTATACTGAAGATCCAGCGGATCGATGTAGGCGATCGTCTTGCGCAGGCGCACGATCCGCTCGAGTCTGGCCTTGAGCTCGGCGATGAGCGGCTCGTTGCGCGGCGTTTCCGCCTCGAGCCGCGCGATCTCCTCCTCGAGGGCTCGCATCTCCTCGGTCTTCGGCCGCTTCAGCGCGATCCGGCGGGCGAGGCTGCGACGCATGGTGCGCACCCGCGCGAGCTTCGCCGGCGGACCGTCTGTCGTATATCCGGCGCGCTGCGGCACCGGCGATTTCATGTCCTTCAATCTCGTCTTCACAAGGTTGGGGAGCTTCAGGTCCTCAAAGAACACGTCGAGGAACTCGTCCTTGGTCAACGTGAAGACGAAATCGTCCTGCCCCTCTCCGTCGGGGCTGGCCTTGCTGCCACCGCCGCCGCCACCGCCCTGCGGCTTCGGGATGAGGTCGCCGACCTTGTATTCCTTGTTGCCTGGCAGCACGAACTCGCGGTCGCCGCCCTCCCGGCTGTGCTGGAATGACGGCTCGCGCACGCTCTTCGAGCGGATCGTGATCTTTTCCGAGCCTTCGACCTCGGAGACCTTTCGCTTCTTGAGCGCCTCCTTCACCGCCTCGCGGATGTCGGCCTGTGCCCTGCGGACGAAACGCTGCCGGTTGCCGAGCGACTTGGATTTCGGATTAAGACGGCGATCGATGATGTTCATACGACGGTCACTCGCGGGTTCCGGTCAGTTGCTGTCGGTCAAGAGGGGCGGGCGGAGGCTGTCTCCGCCGCATCAGCGAAGCCAAGCGCCAAGAGCCGAAGCCCCATCCTCCCAGCCGGAACGGCCCGGCCGGTCGTCTCATTCGCTCGACCGGGAGGACCGCGCCACGACCGCGGCGGATGGCAGTCAGGCTTCGCCGAGGCCAAGTGCAGACATGCTGAGGCGGCAGCGACGTCTCGCGTCACTGCCAGCCTCAAACCCGATCGGCCGCGGCACACTGCGCCAAGGCGACTGCACCGTGACGCGAAGACTGCAGCAGTCGACATCAAGCCTTCTCCGTCCGCGCGCCGCGTCAGGCGCATCCGTCAGCCGGCTTTCTTCACCCGCATGTACCACTCGACGAGGCGACGCACCTGCCGCTTGGTGTAGCCGCGGGACACCATGCGCTCGACGAAGTCCTGATGCTTCTTCTCGGCGTTCGAATCCTTCTTGGCACCGAACGAGATGACGGGCAGCAGATCCTCGACCTGCGAGAACATGCGCCGCTCGATGACATCGCGGATCTTCTCGTAGCTGGTCCAATCCGGGTTGCGTCCGCCGTTGCGGGCACGGGCCCGCAGCGAGAACTTCACGACCTCGTAGCGGAAGTCCTTCGGATTGGCGATTCCCGCCGGCTTCTCGATCTTCGAAAGCTCCTGGTCGAGCAGCTCGCGGCTCATGAGCTGGCCCGTATCAGGGTCCTTGAAGTCGTGGTCCTCGATCCAGGCGTCGGCGTAGGCGACATAGCGATCGAACAGGTTCTGTCCGTAATCGTTGTAGCTCTCGAGGTAGGCCTTCTGGATCTCGTTGCCGACGAACTCAGCGTAGCGCGGCGCCAGCTCCTCCTTGATGAACTCGATGTAGCGCGTCTCCTGTTCCTCCGGCATCTGCTCGCGCTTGATCGCCTGCTCGAGCACGAACATCAGGTGGACGGGGTCGGCGCCGATCTCGTGACTGTCGTAGTTGAACGTCTCCGAGAGGATCTTGTAAGCGAAGCGGGTGGAGGCTCCGTCCATGCCCTCGGTCACGCCGGCCGCGTCCCGGTATTCCTGCATGGTCCGCGCCTGCGGGTCAGTGTCCTTCAGGCTCTCGCCATCGTAGACGCGCATCTTCGAATAGAGCGAGGAGTTCTCGTGCTCCTTGAGGCGGGTGAGCACGGAGAATTGCGCGAGCATCTCGAGCGTGCCCGGCGCGCAAGGCGCCGCCGAGAGCTCGGAGGCGCGCAAGAGCTTCTCGTAGATCTTCTTCTCCTCGGTGACGCGCAGGCAGTACGGTACCTTGATGACGCAAATGCGGTCGAGAAACGCCTCGTTCGTGCGGTTGGCGCGGAACTGCGCCCACTCGCTCTCGTTCGAATGCGCGACGATGATGCCCTGGTAGGGCATTGCGCCGACGTTCTCGGTCCCGACGTAGGTCCGGTCCTGCGTCGCGGTCAACAGCGGGTGGAGCATCTTGAGCGGCGCCTTGAACATCTCGACAAACTCGAGAAGCCCCTGCGTCGTGCGGTTGAGACCGCCAGAATATGAGTAGGCGTCGGCGTCGTTCTGCCCGTAATGCTCGAGCTTGCGGATGTCGACCTTGCCGACAAGCGCCGAGATGTCCTGGTTGTTTTCGTCGCCGGGCTCGGTCTTCGCCACGCAAATCTGGCGCAGCTTCGAGGGGTAGAGCTTGACGACAGAGAACTTAGAGATGTCGCCACCGAACTCGTCGAGGCGCTTCACCGCCCACGGGCTTACGAAGCCGGTGAGCACGCGACGCGGGATGTTGTACTTGTCCTCAAGCGCCTGCCCCATGGTCTCGGCGTTGAACAACCCCATCGGGCTCTCGAAAATCGGCGAGATCTCGTTACCGGCCTTGAGGACGTAGATCGGGCACTTCTCCATCAGATCCTTAAGCCGCTCCGCAAGCGAGGATTTGCCGCCGCCGACCGGGCCAAGCAGATAGAGGATCTGCTTGCGCTCCTCGAGACCCTGAGCGGCGTGGCGGAAGTAGCCGACAATGCGCTCGATCGTCTCCTCGAGGCCGTAGAAGTCGGAGAAGGCGGGGTAGACCTTGATCGTCCGATTCATGAAGATGCGGCCGAACCGCGGGTCCTCCGCCGTGTTGACGAGGGTCGGCTCACCAATGGCTTGAAGCATGCGCTCGGCCGCCGTCGCATACATCGTCGGATCGGTCTTGCACCCTTCGAGATACTCCCGGATGCTCATGACCGTCTGCTTCTGCCGGTCATAGGCCTGGGTGTAGATGTCGAAGATTTCGCTGCGTGTGCTCGCCATGGTGATGCCCTGCGGTGGTTACCTGGGTTCTGCCGTTTCTTCGGGCCCACTCCCTCCGTGCGACCCGCGCCACCCCTTCAGTCGTTCAGCGCTCCTGCATCCAGCAACTCTCAGCATTAAGTTGACCTATACATCTTAAACGAGGAACACGCCCTGGTCATGGCGAAGTCGAGGAATTCTCGGTCGTTCTCCGTTGCCACCTCGGCCTGAACAGGTACTCCGCGAGCCCGACCCAATTCCTGGTTCCGCGGCGGCACCCGGCTTCCGACCGCGCTCCCGGACGCACATGAGCGCCGACGGCGCCATCCACCCGCCGCGCGCCGACGCTCGGACCGGGACGTGGCCGTGGCCGTTGTCGTGGAGCGACCCCGGCGCTCAGCCGGCTGACACGCCAACCCGTCACACAATGCTTAGCCCGGCCGCCGGCGATGGGGATAACTTCAGCCGCTCCCGGCGCGGCATCGCGCCGCGCTCTTTTCTCTTTTCAACATCGTCACCGATTCGGCTGTAGAGCAGTCATCAAATACAACGATCAGGGCCCAAACTTCCGCTACGTGTCATGAAGGTAACAGTTGAGCGATTTTCAAGGCCAAACGCC
>CAYWBX010000113.1:7749-7995 GCA_964456015.1 uncultured Hyphomicrobiaceae bacterium
TTCGAAATGTGCAAGTCGAGCAACGTCTGCGCCGAAACCAGCGTCGTTACGAAGCCGCCGTCAGTCGATGGCGCAGGAGAGGACCTGACGTCTGCCGCAACTGGCAGCTGCCCAGCGGCCCTCAGCCCCGCTCCGTAACCATCTCCCAGAGCTTTGCGCCGCCTCGCGAAAGAACCTCGCCGCCGAGCTCCGCCTGCCAGACAACCTCGCTGCCAAATTCGTCCCGCCACGCCCAAAGCCTGCGCG
>CAYWBX010000114.1:0-7987 GCA_964456015.1 uncultured Hyphomicrobiaceae bacterium
GCGCAGCGAAAGGTCGGCCGTGGTCATCATCGGCCGGTGCTTCTTCGACGGGTCATGCGCATCCGGAATCATATGCTCCGGCTTGCAGTTCTTCGGGTGCCACTGCCAGGCGCCCGCCGGACTCTTCACGCACTCCCACTCATAGCCGAAGAGCATGTCGAAGTAGCCCATGTCCCATTTCGTCGGGTTGGGCTTCCAGGCGCCCTCGATGCCGCTCGTGATGGTGTCGCCGCCCTTGCCGCTGCCATAGGTCGACAGCCAGCCGAGACCCATGGCCTCGAGCGGCGCGGCCTCGGGCTCGCGGCCGACGTGCGACTCAGGACCCGCGCCGTGCGCCTTGCCGAAGGTGTGGCCGCCGGCGACCAGCGCCACGGTCTCCTCGTCATTCATCGCCATGCGCGAGAAGGTCTCGCGCACGTCGCGGCCGGAGGCGACGGGATCGGGGTTGCCGTTGGGGCCCTGCGGATTGACGTAGATGAGGCCCATCTGCACGGCGGCGAGCGGCTCGGCGAGCTGGCGGTCGCCACTGTAGCGCTGGTCGCCGAGCCAGGTGGTCTCAGGGCCCCAGTAGATGTCCTCGGACGGCTCCCACGTGTCTGCCCGCCCGCCGCCGAAGCCGAATGTCTTGCCGCCCATCGACTCGATGGCGACGTTACCGGCGAGCAGCATGAGATCGGCCCAGGAGATCTTGTTGCCGTACTTCTTCTTGATGGGCCACAGGAGCCGGCGCGCCTTGTCGAGGTTGCCGTTGTCCGGCCAGCTGTTGAGCGGTGCGAACCGCTGTCCCCCCGTCGAGCCACCGCCGCGACCGTCGCTGATCCGGTAAGTGCCGGCGCTGTGCCAAGCCATGCGGATGAAGAGGCCGCCGTAGTGACCCCAGTCGGCGGGCCACCAGTCCTGCGAATCCGTCATCAGCGCATGCAGGTCCTTTTTCAGCGCCGCGTAGTCGAGCTTCTTGAACTCGGCGGCGTAGTCGAAGTCCTTGCCCATCGGGTCCGACTTCGAAGAATGCTGATGCAGAATGGAAAGATTGAGCTGGTTCGGCCACCACTGGCGATTGGACATGCCGCCGGCACGCGTGTGGTTCAGAGCCGTTCCCGAAAACGGGCACTTGCTGGCTTCAGACATTCTGCCTCCTCACATGATGATCTGGCTGGGGTGCGTGTCCCGCGCCGCGGTCGGCCGGCGAGGGACGAAATGCAGGTCGTGCCGGGCTGGCACGGAGAACCGATGCGGCGCTCGGATGGTGAAGGATCGTCCCCGTCATCGTCTGCGCATCCTTCGGACGGTCCCGCGGCGGCGGGCGTGACGACTGCCCATCACTCGCGGGGTGCGCGGTACGCCGGACGACCGGTCGATGGCGACGGACGAAGCCCGACTGCGCTGCGGCCCGGCACCTGCCGCGCCGCGGGGGCGAGTGTGACCTTGCCACGATACGTCCTAGACTATGCACCGATGCGCGGCAGGCGCAACGAAAATTTTTAGAACCGTTCTAAAGTGTAGGTCGAGCGTTCCGCAGCGCGCCGGAGACACCGGGGGCGCCGGCGCGGGACCCGGTGCGCGGCCGCAGCAGATCGTGCGGCGTACTTCCGCCGTCAGCGTCATCCAGCATGCCCCGCGGCAGGACGGATCGCAATCAGACTGTCGATCCGGGGAGCGGCCGCGACGCGCCAGGTGCTGAGTGAGCGCGGTCGCAAAGACGGTGCCGGACGCTTCACGCGCGACCTCTCGCGCTTCGCGCAGCGCTGGAGGCGAGAGCGGACAGCACGCCCTCATGCACGCGAGACGGACCGCATTGCTGGCAAGCGCGTCGCATACCGCAGACCTGGATGGCGCCATGGGCCGCGGGGTCACAGCCGGCGGTCGAGAAATTTTCGGACTGCGACCCCGCCTCGGGTTGCAACGCGTGGGGGGGTCGGCTAACACCCCTGAGGCTGCCAACGAGCGGACGAGGCGAGAGCACGATGCCGCGCGGCTGGCCTGCCGGCGGGTTCGGCCGCAGAAGATGCGAGGTGACATGCAACAGGCGCTGCCGGGACTCCTCAGCGACTATCTGCCGATTGCCATCTTCATCGCCATCGCCGGCGGGATCTGTCTGGCGTTGATGGTGGCGCCGTTTCTCGTGGCCTACAAGGCGCCGGATGCGGAGAAGCTCTCGGCCTACGAGTGCGGCTTCAACGCCTTCGACGACGCGCGCATGAAATTCGATGTGCGCTTCTATCTCGTCTCGATCCTGTTCATCATCTTCGATCTCGAGGTGGCCTTCCTCTTTCCCTGGGCGGTTGCCTTCGGCGATGTCGGCGTCTACGGATTCTGGGCGATGATGGTGTTTCTCGCCGTGCTTACGATCGGATTCATCTACGAGTGGCGAAAGGGTGCGCTCGAATGGGATTGATCCTTCCCGGTGAGCCTGGTTTCAATGCGGCGTTGCGCGAGCAGCCGGGCGGCGGCTCCGGGGCGGCCGGCGGCGGCGCGGCGGCGAGCGATCGCGGCATGACCGTGATCAACAATGCCCTCGCCGACAAAGGCTTCCTCGTCACAACCACCGACGATCTCATCAACTGGGCGCGCACCGGCTCGCTGATGTGGATGACGTTCGGCCTTGCTTGTTGCGCGGTTGAGATGATGCAGGCTTCGATGCCGCGCTATGATCTCGAGCGCTTCGGCTTTGCGCCGCGCGCGAGCCCGCGTCAGTCGGACGTGATGATCGTCGCAGGGACGCTCACCAACAAAATGGCGCCGGCGCTGCGCAAAGTCTACGATCAGATGCCCGAGCCGCGCTACGTGATCTCGATGGGCTCGTGTGCCAACGGCGGCGGCTACTACCACTACTCTTATGCCGTCGTGCGCGGCTGCGACCGCATCGTGCCGGTCGACATCTATGTGCCGGGCTGCCCCCCGACGGCGGAGGCGCTCGTCTATGGCGTCCTGCTGCTGCAGAAGAAGATCCGCCGCACGGGCACGATCGAGCGGTGACATGAGAGCCGCGAGACGTTTCCCCGCAGTTCAATCCCGGCATTGCCTGGCCTGCCGTCGCGAGCGTGGCCGCCTCGCGGCCGGTGGCGGCGAGAGCGCGGCGCGGGCGGCAGCGCGATCCGATCGATACAGTCTCTGGCGCGACGAGGAGCCAAAGCGATGAGCGCAGATCCGACAGGCCTTGCCAACGCCGCCGTGGCGGCCGCGGGCCTCGCAAGCGATGCCGCGCAGGTGGCCTTCGGCGAAGTCACGCTCAGCGTGCCTGCCGCCCGCATCGTCGAGGTTCTCACCCGGCTCAGGGACGATCCAGCCTGTCAGTTCGAGGTGCTGATCGATATCTGCGGCGTCGACTATCCGGCCCGCGCGCGGCGGTTCGACGTCGTCTATCACCTGCTATCGCCTCGAAAGAACCAGCGCATTCGGCTCAAGGTCGAGACCGATGAGGATACGCCGGTGCCGTCCGCCGTCAGCGTATTCCCGGCCGCCAACTGGTATGAGCGCGAGGCCTTTGACATGTTCGGCATCCTGTTCGCCGGCCATCCGGATCTGCGCCGGCTGCTCACGGATTACGGCTTCGAAGGTCATCCGCTCCGAAAGGACTTCCCGCTCACGGGATACAAGGAGGTCCGCTACGACGATGAGCAGAAGCGGGTGGTCTACGAGCCCGTGAAACTCACGCAGGAGTTCCGCACCTTCGACTTCGAGAGCCCCTGGGAAGGCGTCGACTACGTGCTGCCGGGCGATGAGAAGGCGCAGCCGACGAAGCCCTGATGCGGGCGCACGAGCGCGCTCCGGCGCCGTGCGCTGACCCCGTCCGCATTTCCCAACGTCTTACGACGTCGCCTTGCGAAAATCGCGCAAGGCCCGGTTCGGCCATCTTTTCGCCAACTCTTGGCGCGCTATTGCGGGCGAGCGGGAAACTCAGTCCGAGGGCGGCCAGCGCCGCATTTCGAAATGACAGTCATCGCCCGCCGTTCATCCAGTCACCTGCACGTTTCACCCGTTTCGCAGCTACCCGCTGCGGACCCGGACTGGGCGGTCAGCGCTGCCGATCGGGCGGGACCGCCGCCGGTCAATTGGCGCCGGCGCCGCGTGCGCCGTCTGCTTATGTTCGCACTGGTCTTCGCAGGGGCCGGATGGCTGTGGCAGAGCGGTCATGGAGAGCGGGTGCAGGCGGTCTTGTGGAGCCTGGGCTCCGAGATGTGGGCCCGCCTGGAGCCGGCGTTGCAGCGCGGTCCGACGCCGCCGGATGCGAGCGCGCCCGAGCAGGCGGCGCTGCCGGCGCTCGAGATGCTGGTGCCGCGCGTCGTCGGACCGTCACCCGGCAGCGATCAGGCCCAAGCGGGGACGCAACAGACGGCGGCGGTCACGCCGGATGCGACCGCGGGGACCGCGGCTGCGACGGCGGCTCTTCCGTCGGGCGATGCCGCCGCGGGAAGCGACGGCGATCCGCTGCGCCGGCGCGCCGAGCTTGCGGGCCTGCATCCCGGCCTTTCGCGCGTCCTGCTCGAACGCCTGACGCCCGAGGATTTCCGCAATGCCGAAGCCGCGATCCGCAAGGCGATCGCCGAGACTCCCGATGGCGAGGAACTCAACTGGCCGCGCGCCGCGCCCGGGCAGCTTGCCCGGTTCCGCATCTACTTCGTGCCGGGCGCCGCCGAGAACTGCCGGCGTTATGTGGTCGAGATCGCCAAGGACCGCTGGCTGACAACCGCTCTGCCGATGGAAAAGTGCGGCGTTGCGGCACCCGTGACGCGCAAGAGCTGACGGGCGGTCGAGGTCGGGCAGTCGGGGCCGGAGCTTGCGCGCGAACGGTCACGCTTGCCTTGGCGCGAAGCGATTGGCGGGCCGTTTGAGCCCCAGATTCTCGCGCAGCGTCGCGCCAGTGTACTCTTTCCGCATCAGACCGCGCCGCTGGAGCTCGGGCGCAAGCAGTTCGACGAAATCCAGACACCCCGCCGGCAGGTGGGTCGGCGTGATGTTGAAGCCGTCGCAGGCTCCCGTCTCGAACCAGTCCTGCATGACGTCGGCGATGTCGGCCGGTGTGCCGATCAGGCAGAAGGCGCCCTTGCCGGCGACCTCGAGCGCGAGCTCGCGGATCGTCGGGCGCTCGCGGCGCACGCGCTCGATGAGCTGCCGGCTCAGGCTCTTGATGCCCGTTGCCTCGAGATCTTCGAGGGGAACGGGGCCGTCGAAGGGATAGCGCGACAGGTCGCCGAAGGCGTTGCTCAGCCGGTTGAGCGCGACGAGCGGGTCGAGCAGCGATTGCAGCTCGTCGAACTTGGCCTCAGCCTGCGCGCGTGTGGGCGCGACCACGGGGCGCAATGCCGGCAGGATCTTCAGATCCGATGGGTCGCGTCCGTATCGCGCCATGCGTCCCTTGATGTCCGCGCTGAACGCGCGGCCCTCCTCCTTCGTGCGATGAATGGCATAGACGAGATCGGCGGTTGCCGCGGCGAGCTCGCGTCCCGGCTCGGAGGCGCCCGCTTGGACGATGACGGGATGGCCCTGCGGCGGCCGTGCGACGTTAAGCGGGCCTTTCACCTTGAAATAGGTGCCGGCATGCGCGAGCGTGTGCAGCTTAGCCGGGTCATAGAAACGCGCGCCGGCCTTGTCGAAGAGGAACGCGTCGTCCTCCCAACTGTCCCAGAGCCCCTTCACGACGTCGACGAACTCGGCCGCCCGGGCATAGCGCGTGTCGTAGTCGAGCTGTGCTTCCCGGCCGAAGTTTCCGGCTTCCGCGTCCGACCAGGACGTCACCACGTTCCAGCCGGCGCGCCCCTTGCTGATCCAGTCGAGCGTCGCGAACTTGCGCGCGAGGTTGTAGGGCTCGTTGTAGGTGGTGGAGGCCGTCGTCACGAGGCCGATATTGCGGGTGACGGCGGCAAGCGCCGGCAGGAGCGTCATCGGCTCGAGCTCGACGAGCTCGTAGCCCATGCGCACGAGCGAGCCTGCCGGCACGTCGCGCTCGCGGATGCCGATGCCGTCGGCGAAGAAGATGAGGTCGCACTTGCCGCGCTCGGCGGCGGTGGCGCTCGCGGCATAATGTTCGAAGGAGAGCGTGCCGTCGGAAGGAACGCCGGGATGGCGCCAGGCGGCCGGGTGGTAGCCGAGACCGCGAATTGACATCCCGATGGTCATCAGGCGCTGTGCCATGGCGTCGTCGTCTCTCCAAGTTGCCGACACGGGACGAGCGCGCGGCGCCGGCGACCCTTCCCGCGCCCAAGGGGCATCCGGGCGGCATGATGACACCGCTTTCCGGCGAAGTTCCAGCTTCCGATCGCCCGACACATGGGCTAACCGGGTGCTCCACCGGCGCACGATGGGTCAGTCGATGCGCAGAACCGGAGACCGCGAGAGCCGAAGCCCGTGAAACCCACGCTCATCCCCGGCGTCAGCGCGACGCACAGCTACCTCGTCAGCCGCGAGAACACCGTGCCGCATCTCGCCATGGATCGCTCGACGTTCGACGACATCCCGGAGGTGCTCGCCACCGCCTACATGGTGGTCATGATGGAGGGAGCGGCGACCAAAGCCTTGCGGCCGCATCTCGAGGCGGGCGAAGGTTCGGTCGGAATTGCGATCAACGTCACGCACCTTGCCGCGACGCTTCCCGGACAGACCGTGACCGTCACGGCCGAGGTGGCCGCCGTGGAAGGGCGGAAGATCACGTTCCGGGTCGTCGCGCACGACGGCCTCGACAAGATCGGCGAGGGCACGCACAGCCGCGCCGTGGTGCCGTGGGACCGGTTCCGGCGCAGTATCGCCGAGAAGGCGCGGAAGATCGCCGGCTGAGCGGCGGAACCTTCTCAACGTCCCGCGCGCAGCAGCGGCCGCTCAGGCGGCCGCGCCCGCAAGCAAGAGCGGCAGCCGGCGCGGGCCGCGGACCGGACCCTGGGACCACTGCACGGCCTTTTCGTCCTTCAGCGTGAACTCGGGAAAACGTTTCAGCCACTCCTCGAGGGCGACGCAGATTTCCATGCGCGCCAGATTGGAACCGATACAGCGATGCACGCCGAGACCGAAGGCGGCGTGCCGGTTCTCTTGACGGTCGATGATGACCTTGTCGGCATCGGGGAAGACCGCGGGGTCGCGGTTGGCGGCCGGGAAGGACAGCATGACCATCTGGCCTTCCGCGAAGGTACAGCCGTTGACCGTGGTCTCCTTGGCGACGAGGCGCGCCATCGTGACCGGGGCGTAGGCGCGCAGGAACTCCTCGACGGCCGTCGGGATGAGCTCGGGCTCGCGGACGAGCCGCTCACGATCGCCCGGCGTGCGCGCCAGGTGCCAGATCGAGGCGCCGATGCCGCTCCAGGTGGTGTCGATGCCGGCGACGAGCAGAAGCCTCAGAGTGCCGAGCACGTGGTTCGGCTTGAAGGGCTCGCCATCGGGATACTTGGCCTGCATGAGGTAGCTGATCAGGTCGTCACCGGGGGCTTCGCGTCGCACCGCCATGTGGCCGGCGAAGTATTCCGTGATCTCATTGAGACCGCGCTGGAGCACGGCGTCGTCGGTGGTCCCGAGCTCGAGAATCTCATGTATCCATTTGCGGAACTGATCGCCGTCGCTCTCCGGAATGCCGAGCATGGCCGCAATGACCCGGACCGGAATGTGCTGGGCGTAATCGACCGCGGCATCACAGCCGGGCTTGTTGGCGAAGGCATCGATCAGCTCGTTGCAAATGGCGCGGGTCTTGGGCCTCAGCTTTTCGATGGCCTGTGGCGTGAACGGCGGCAGCAGCACCATGCGCGCCGTCCGGTGGCGGGGCGGATCTGACGTGATCGGCGGGGCACCGCCACCTTGAACCGTCTGGTTGTCGCGGATGCCGACCTGGCGCGACGAGAAGTGCTCGGGATCGTACGCAATCTTGCGAATGTCGGCATAGCGGGTCGGCAGATAGGCGCCCCGGTAACGCTCGGTGTGCGCGATCGGGCACTTGCCGCTGCGGATCTGGTCCCAGATCGGGAAGGGATCGTCGACCCACCGCGGGTCAAGGTGGTCCCAGTCCGTC
>CAYWBX010000115.1:0-7956 GCA_964456015.1 uncultured Hyphomicrobiaceae bacterium
GTTCGTCGCCGAACGTCGGCGCGCTCTCGCCGGACAGGCCCAGTTGCTCGGGTCGTTGAGCTACCAAAGCGTGCTGCGGCGCGGGTACGCGCTGGTTCGCGATGAGACGGGCCGCGCCGTGCGTTCCGTGATGCAGGTGAGATATGGCGAGCGGCTCGATGTCGAACTCGCCGACGGCCGCATTCCGGTCCGCGCCGAGGGCGGCTCCGGTGCGCCGGCGTCGACCGAGCCCGTCGACATGTCTGCGCGGCGATCTTCGCTCGCTCCGCGCCAGGGACGCGGCCGGTCCGGCTCCGGCGAGCAGGGCTCGCTCTTCTGACCGCAATGGATCGCTGGCGCGCCGGATGCCGCCGAGCCGTCAAGCCGGCGGGCTCGACAAGCCGCCGTGAGCGCCGTCTTTGAGGGGCGCCGGCCGGCCCGCCGCAGTGTCCGGAAGGTCGGCGCTCCGGGGCTACGAAAGGAGCATCTGTAGCGCCGTCGCGAGCAACATCAGGCCGACCATCAGTCCTGTTCCGGTGTCGAAGCCGCAGTTCATCCCTGATCCCTCATTGCGTTTGCCGACCGACACGCACTTTCAATTTCGCTGTGCCGCCGGCGAAGCCGGCGACGCCGCCAGATGAAGTCCCGGCAGGTCCGCGGGCGTGCGCGAACCGGCGTCTGACGTGGCGCTCCCTGTCGTGGCACTCTTCGCAAGGACAAGCAGGCGGCGGGACGAGGCTGGGCATCACTCGGACGGGTCGTCCCGGTCCGGCTGGGCCGGCCTCGGCTGGCTGGTGCTGCCGCCGGGCCCCGCAGGCGAGGCGGTCTCGGGCGGCGCGCCTGTCGCGACGTGCGCAATCGTGATTTCGGTTCGCTTCGGGTCGAACCAGAGCACGACCGAGCCCGCGCGTTCGTAAGAACGCCATTCCTCGCCTTCGTGCCAGAACGGGTATGTGGATTGGCCCGGAGGCAAGCGGTTTCGAAAGCGCGCGTCGAGCGCGATGCGGTAGAGCCCTTCGGGCTCGCTGTAGCTCACCGTCGACGTCCCGGCATACATGAAGAGGGGAAGGTACGAGCCGAGGAGCACGTCGGCGGCGGACTGTGTCAATCGGGTCTCGGAAGGGCGGTTGCCGACCGTTTCCGGGTCTCGACCCCAGAGCGTGAAGCGGGCGAGCCGCGACCGCAGTCTCGGAGCGGTATGAAGCGCGGTGCGGCACGACGTGAATGCACGCTGATCGGCGGGATCCGCCATCGGGCATCGTTGTGCGAGTTCGCTGGCGATCTCCTCGCCGAGCCGTCGCGCCACCTCCGCCTCGGGCGCCGGCTTAGCTGCCGCGCTCGCGACGCCAGCCGGCGCGCGGAGCGCTGGACGTGACGCCTTGCTGGCAGGCGCGCGTTCCGCGCCGAAACGGCAAATGCCTTCGGCGGACCCGGCCAAGGTCCGTTTCTCGGGATCGCCGCAGGCGACGAGCGTGAGGCCGGCTGCAAGCGCTGGCAGAACGCCCAGCAGTCGATGCAGGAGAGGCATCGCAGAGGTGAATGCGGTTCGATGCATAAAGGAGGGCAAGTTGGTCATCCAGACTGGGGGCAAGGTCGAGCGGTGAGCGCCGCCCGGCAAGCGAAGGAGCATCGTCCGCTGCATCGGGAATCCGGCGCTGCGCGCCGCCTTCGGTCCGCATCGCGAGTCATTCACGAGCAGGGCGAAACCCCCGGCCGGTGGTCGGCACATTCCGTCGATGAAAGCAGCGACGGCGCGGGTCCAATTCTCGAGTGTTTGCGGTCGGCGTGGGCGCTAGAAGCGGGATGCGGCGCGCACCATGACGTTCTCCCTAAGGTTGTCCCGCGCAACGCCTTTGGGGCGTGACGGCTGCGGGCGACGGAGCGCTCCGAGCCAAGTTCGCGGGCCACCTCCCTTGTTGCCGTCGCTCACGTGCCCGTTCCTCACCACTCGCGGCGCCAGCGGCCAGCCGCATTCGGCCTGGTACTATGGACGGCAGGTACGCGTCCGACGACGTCCCTCAATCAAACATAACAGCGGGAATCGGCGCAGATTGTGGCGGACGCCGCGACTTGGAAATAGAAAAATGAGCAATTTCAAATTACTCGATCTCCAGTCTA
Source organism: uncultured Hyphomicrobiaceae bacterium (assembly GCA_964456015.1). GTDB lineage: Bacteria > Pseudomonadota > Alphaproteobacteria > Rhizobiales > Hyphomicrobiaceae. The sequence continues at coordinate 2,098 of CAYWBX010000115.1, forward strand.
ACGACTTTTGATAGGTGCTGCGCCCAATATCTGGGATCGGCTCACTGTTCCTTCGTTAAATCGCACGCCTGTTGGCCTCCGCCTGCCAGCGGTTCTCAGAGCGGACACCTTCACCGGATCATCTGGTCCGGAAGCCAGGTGATCAGTTCCGGCCAGATCATGAAGATTGCGATGGCCAGAAAATCGGCGATCACGAACGGCAGGGTCCCCTTGAAGACGTCGGCGAGCGGAATGTCTCGGCGGACGGCGGCCACGACGAAGCAGCTGAGACCGATCGGCGGCGTCAGCAGGCAGACGCCTGTCATCTTGACGACGATGATGCCGAACCAGATCGGATCATAGCCGAGCTTGATTACCGCCGGATAGAATACGGGCAAGGTCAGAAGCAGCATCCCGATCCCGTCCATGAAGCAGCCGAGGACGAGATAGACGAACAGGATGCCGAGCATGATGGCCCACGGCGGAAACGGCAGGCCGACAACCCACTCGGAGAAGTGCTCCGGCACGCCGGCGAAGCCGAGGAAGCGCACGAAGATCAGGATGCCCCAGATGATGGCGAAGATCATCACCGTGAGCTTTGCCGTCTCGAGCAGCGCGTCGTTGAGCTGGCGGAGAGTCATGCGGTTGAGCAGCGCCGCGATGAAGACCACGAAGGCGCCGAGCGCGCCCGCCTCCGTCGGAGTCGCCCACCCGAAGAGCATCGACGCAAAGATGATGAAGACCACAAGAATGACAGGCAGCGTTCCAGGCAGCGAGACGAACCGCTCCCGCCACGTAAAGCCGCGGATCGGCTGCGCGATGTTCGGGTTCCAGAGGCTCCAAAGGACCACGATCAGGCAGTAGCACAGCGCCGATATGAAGCCGGGGATGAAACCGGCGATGAGCAGCTTGCCGATCGAGGCTTCGACGATGATGGCATAGACGACCATGATGGCGCTCGGCGGGATCAGGCTGTCGAGCGTGGCGCCAGAGGCCGTGACGCCCGCGGCCAATCGGCGATCGTAGCCCGCCTTGAGCATCTCGGGGATGGCGATGCGCGCGAACACGGCGGCTGCGGCCGTCGCCGCGCCCGACACCGCGGAGAATCCGGCGACGGCAAAGATGGTGGCGATCGCGAGCCCGCCCGGCAACCATCCGAGCCATTTCTTGGCGGCGTCGAAGAGTGCCTGCGTCATGCCGGCATGGAACGCCAGATAGCCGATCAGAATGAAGAGCGGCAGGACCGAGAGCGTGTAGTTGACGGACTTTGAATGCGGAATGGTGCCGACGAGGCCGGCGCCCGCCTCCCAGCCGATCAGCGGAATTATTCCCAGAATGCCGACCAGAGCGGCGGCGACATAGACGCGGACGCCCGCGAATACGAGCACCATCAGCGCAACGCAGCCGATAACCCCGATGGCATCCTTCGAAAGGCCAAGGTCAATCACCGCTTGGCCTCCTGCGCGTTGTGGACCAGTTCCTCAGCGATGGCGGCATCGCGCCGCGCCATCTCTTCGACATCGAGAAGCTGCGGCACGCCGTAGGGCGTTGCCTCCGGCGAGGCCACGAGTCGCGCATAGCCCCACAATTCAATGAGCAGCCGCACGAACAGGAGCGCGAGCGACAGCGAGACGACGAGCTTGGATGGCCAAAGCGCGATCTGCGCGTCCATCGTCGAGTCGCCTGACGTATACGATCGCAGGGCGTGCGTTCCGGTGTAATACGTGAGCACCCCGACGACGAAGAGGCCGAGCAGCACGCCGAGGATCTCGAAGGCGTTGACGAGCCGCTTCGGCAGAAACGTCAGGATGAGCTCCATACGGATATGGCCGCCAAGCCGCTCCGTGTAGGCGAGGCCCATGAAAACGAGGAACGACATCATGATCTCGACGATGTCGATGTAGCCGTAGATCGGCCAGTTGATGATCTTGCGGCTCAGGATTTGAGCGACGCCGATCATCATGAGGGCGAACACGCCGAAGCCGGAAAGCAATGCCGTGAGTTTCTCGACGCGATGCACCGCACGGTCGATGGCGCCGAGCGCGCCGCCCCCGCTGCCGGCCGTTGGATCGGCCGCTTCCACAGCTGCCATGCCTTTCCCTCCCCGACGGACGATGCGCGCCGGAGAGCGCGCACCCGCCAGCCAATGCCGATTATCTTGCGATGGCTATTTCTTGACGTGCTTGGCCAGAGCTTTCTCCGTTTCGGCCAACATCGTATCGAGGACGCTCTTGGCGTCAAACTTGGATTTGTTGTCCTCGACCCACTTGTCCCAAACCGGTCTGCCGGCCTTCTTCTCGAATTCCTTGAGCTGTTCCGGCGTATAGATGATCTCGGTCAGGCGCTTGCGGAATATGGGCAGGTTCTCGGCGTCGGCCTTGGCGTAGGCGTCGATCATCGCCTGATAGGCCGGACCTTTCACCTCCTCCAGAAGCTTCTGGTATTGCGGCGGCAGCTTGTTGTAGGCGGCCGTGCTCATGACGGTCGCGCAGCCCGAGATGCCGGGGTTCATGTTATTGGTGAACCAGTTCGACACCGTATGGATCTGATAGGCGGCGTGCGCGTAGGTGTGCGGAAAGGCTGCCGCATCGACCGTGCCACGCTCCATGGCGGTGTAGACCTCGGTGGCCGGCACGGTCGATGGCACGGCGCCGAGGATGCGCATGGCGTCGCCGAGGCCGCCGCCGGCGCGCACCCTGAGGCCCTTCCAGTCTTCGAGCGTCTTGGGCGGCTTGCCTTTGCCCATGAACTCCGACTGCGGCAGGATGATGAAGTAGAACGGACGCGCTCCCCACTGCTCGAGATCTTTGAGGAACGCCGGGTGCTTCAGCATCGCGTCGCCGACATCGCGTGCCACATAGTGGTTCGAGATCGGCACGAAGGGCAGCGAGAGCGCCATCCACGCCGGCGTCTTGCCGGGATGGTAGAAGTTGCACATATCGGCCGACTCGAAGGCGCCTATCTTGATGCCGTCGAGGTTTTCCTGTCCCTTTGAGAACACCTCGCCGTAACCGATCTTGATCGTGAACTTGCCGTTGGTGCGCGCTTTCAGAATCTCCGCGACCTTTTCGATGCCTTCGGTGTTGGCGCGGCGCTTGCCCCACAGCGAATGCTTCCATTCGACGACTGGACCGTCGACGGGTTGCGCGGCGGACGGGGCCGGCGCGAGGATCGCTGCGCCCGCCAGAGCAGCGAGCGCGGCGACAAACGTCGGGTGACGAGCTTTCAAAGGGTGGTCCTCCCAAATGTGCGGTGTTCTTCCCGGCTCTCTCTCTTGTGAAGAGCCTCCGATACCGTCGCTTGGACGCAATTCGAACCTGCCACGCACGGGGCCGCCGTGCGTACGGATACGTGCCAGTATCCGCCAAGTCCGGACTGAGTCTGCGTGCGGCCATCGAAGCCGTAGAGCGTCCAGCCGTCAAGCGGCAGCATGGGCAAGGCGACGGTCGGAAGCCCATGCTGCATCGCAAGAGTCGCCGCAGCCTTGTCCGTTGCGAGACATGTGCGGATCGGGTTCGAGCAAGCGGCCATCGGAGGGGGCATGGCCGGTCTGCCGAGTCGTGCCGACGCAGTACGCCGCGGTGCTGGACGGCAGAGCCAATTCGCGCGATCCTCAAATCGAAATCGCCGACAAAGAAGCGACCCACCTAACGTCAACGGGAGAGAACCATCCATGAGGACTGAATTGTCGCGCAGCGCGCGCGTGGCGCTGTCCGTCTTGTTTCTGCTCGCCAGCGTTTCCGGCGCGCCGGCCCAGGACATCAAGCTGCCATCGAGCCTCACCTTTACGGCCTACGACACCGGTACCTCCGGCTTCAACATCACCGTCGCCGTCGGCAAGGGCCTCAAGGAGAAGTTCGGCACCGATCTGAGGGTGCTGCCCGCGGGCAACGACGTCGCCCGCCTTGCGCCGCTGAAGACCGGGCGCGCGCAGGTCTCCGCCATGGGCGTCGGCATCTACTATGCGCAGGAAGGCGTCCTCGAGTTTGCCGTCAAGGACTGGGGTCCGCAGCCGCTCATGCTGATCCTGTCGTCGATCGACTGCAATGGGTCGGGACTTGGCATCGCCAAGGACGTCGGGGTTAGCGAGTACAAGGACCTCAAGGGCAAGCGCGTTGGCTGGGTCGTCGGTTCGCCCGCGCTCAATCAGAACACGCTCGCCATGCTCGCCTTCGGCGGTCTCAAGAAGGAGGACGTGAAGCTCGTCGAGTTCTCGAGCTTCGGCGCCATGTGGAAAGGCATGCTGACCAACGACGTCGATGCCGCCTACGCCTCGACGATCACAGCCAACACCCGCGAGGTCGAGACGAGCCCGCGCGGCCTTGTCTGGCCGACGCTGCCGCACAGCGATACGCAGGGCTGGGCGCGGCTGACCGCCATCGGTCCCTACTTTACGAAGCACAAGGCCACGTGCGGCTCGGCCGGAATCAGTCCGCAGGCGCCGAAGGAAATGGCGACGTTCCCCTATCCACTCTTCACCGTCATGGCCGCCAGCGGCGAGGCGGAGGTCTACGCCATCACCAAGGCGATGATCCTCACCTATGACCTCTACAAGGACGGTGCGCCCGGAGCCTCGGGTCTCGACATAAAAAAGCAGGTCACCCAGTGGTCGATCCCGTTCCATCCAGGCGCGGTGAAAGCCTTCAAGGAAGCCGGCATCTGGAAGCCGGAGGATGAGACCCACAACCAGGGTCTGATCAAACGACAGGGCATCCTGCGCGGCGCCTGGGAGGCATTCCAGAAGTCCAATCCGCCGGCCGACGCCGAGGCGTTCCGCGCCGCCTGGCTCGCCGCACGCAAGGCGGCGCTCGAGAAGGCGGGCCTTTCGACCGCACCGAACTGACGTTCGTTGCCGCGGCGGAGCGGGATTGTCACCAACCTATCCCGCCCACCCTTTCGTCGGTTCCAAGCGGAGTTCTCCCGATGTCATCCGGTACATCTCCCGCCGGACCTCGCCCGGGTTCCGAGACGCGCGTCACTTTTGACGATCCGCACGTGCGGACGGGGCCGCAGGAGGCCGAGGTCACGCGCGTGCGCAGACCGAAGGGCTTTTGGCGCGCGCTCCTGATCGTCATGACCGCAGCGACGATCCTTCTGTGTATCAATCAGCAGTTCAACCTGCGCTTTTTCGTCGGCTACACGCAGCTCAACACCGAGTACTTCTATCTGCTCATCGTATTGATGCTGCCGTTCACGTTCATCCTGTTTCCAGGCAGCGGACGGGCATCGCTCGAGCGAGTCCCGTGGTACGACGCGGCGCTCTTTGGCATCACCGTCGTCTCGGCGGTCTACCTGATGCTCAATATCCGGAAGGCAGCCGAGCTCGGCTGGGAGTTCTCCGGCGCGCCGACGCCTGTCATTGCGGCGGGCCTCGTCATGTGGGCGATCCTGATGGAGGCGCTGCGCCGGACGGGGGGCTGGAGCCTTCTGCTGAGCATCCTGCCGTTCACGGTCTACCCGCTCTTCGCCGATTCCGCCTGGCTTGGTCCGCTGAAGGGAACGCAGTCGACCGTCGAGCAGGCGACCGCCTACCACGTCCTGTCGACGGAGAGCCTGCTCGGCATCCCGATCCAGGCCTTCGCCGACACCGTCATCGGATTCCTCGTCTTTGGCACCGCGCTGATGATGACGGGTGCCGGAAAGTTCTTCATCAATCTTGCCTTCGCGCTCTGCGGTACCTTTCGCGGCGGTGCCGCCAAGGTCGGCATCCTGGCATCGGCGCTGCTCGGCATGATGTCGGGCTCCATCGTCTCAAACGTGCTCACGGCGGGGACGATGACGATCCCGACTATGAAGCGGACGGGCTTTGCACCGTCCTATGCGGGGGCCATCGAGGCCTGCGCGTCGAATATCGGCGATACGATGCCGCCCATTATGGGC
>CAYWBX010000116.1:0-7928 GCA_964456015.1 uncultured Hyphomicrobiaceae bacterium
GAGCGCAGCGAAGAGCTCGGGCGACAGATCGCGGCGCCGTTCGATCTCGTCCGCTGCCGCTTGGATCAGTGGCTTCAGGCGCCTTGCCCGATCGAGGAAGTCCCTGCCCTTCGCGCTCAGATGGTCCATCGGTGTCATCCTCGTTGCAGACTGTCGAGCGTGCAGCAATCATGCGCAAGGTTCAACGCACCTCTGCGGCACATTCGTTCACGCCCTCTGTTCAATACGCTTGCGTCCGGGCAGGATGCCGGGGCTTGTCGCGCGGGCGGCCGGCCTCAGTGGCGCCAGGAAGGGCCCTATCGGTGTCATCAGGTTCTGCCAGCACTCTGCCGTTCATTGTCGTCGGCGGCGGCATCGGGGGGGCCGCGACGGCCCTCGCGCTCTCGCGCAAGGGTTTCAGCGTTGTGGTGCTTGAGCAGGCCGAAGAACTGGGTGAGATCGGCGCCGGGATCCAGATGCCGCCCAACGCCTTCCGGGCCTTCGACGCCCTCGGCGTTCTGGCAGCCGTCGAGGCGGTTGCCGCCTATCCGGAGCGCCTCGTGCTTGGCGACATGCTGTCGGGCCAAGCCGTCTATCAGGTTGCGATCGCCGAGGCGTTCGTCGAGCGGTTCGGCTTTCGCTATGGATTGATGCACCGTGGCGATCTCTTGCAAATCCTGATCGACGCGTGCCGCCGGAGCGATCGCATTCAGCTTGCAACGGCGACGCGCGTCACAGGCTTTCAGGATGTAGGCGACCGGGTCGTCGTCGAGACGGCGGCCGGCAATGGGTACGAGGGGAGAGGGCTGGTGGCGGCCGATGGCCTCTGGTCGTCGGCCCGTGCGGCGCTCTTCGGACCTGAGGTCCCGCGAACCGATGGCTACATAGTCTGCCGCGGGGTCGTGCCCGTCGCCGACATCCCGGCGATGCTCTACTCCCAGTCCGTCACCATGTGGGGTGGTCCCAAGCTCGATCTTTTCCACTATCCGCTTCGCCGCGGCGAAATTTACAACATTGGTGCAAGTTTCCGTGATCCGACGCTGACGCCGGGGGCGTCTCGCACCATCGTCGAGCGGGACCGATTGATGGCGTGCTTTCGCGACGCGTGTCCTCATGTCAAGGCGCTGCTTCCCTTCATCGACGTCTCGCGCAGCTGGATCCTTTACGACCGGCCGCCGATCCGGAACTGGACGAAGGGCCGCGTGGCACTGGTTGGCGACGCCGCGCATCCGACGACGATCTACATCTCGCAGGGAGCCTGCCAGGCGCTCGAGGACGCGGTCGTCATCGCCGAGATGTTGTGCCGGACAGAGGATGTCGAGGCAGCCTTCCGCGCCTATGAGAACGCTCGCTACCTGCGCGCAGCGCGCATCCAGCTGACATCGCGCCAGTTCGGTGACGTCTATCATGCTGCCGGCGTCGAGCGCGAACTGCGCAATCATCTGCTAGCCGGCGCGCGTCCCGAAGCGCTGCTCGAGATGCTTGCCTGGGTGTTTGGGGCGAAAGGAATGGACAGTCTCACAACGGCGACCTCGGTGGCCTGAGAATCGGATTGGGTGGACTAGGAATGGGCGAACCCCAAACGGACATGCGCGACCCAGCCGCCGGACCCGCCGCGGGCGCGCGCATCGGCATCGACATCGGCGGCACGTTCACCGACGTCGTCTGTCAGACGCCGAAGGCGACCCATATCTTCAAAATTCCGACGACGCGGCAGGACCCCGGCCGGGCGGTGCTTGAAGCGCTCGCCATTCTCCGCGATCGCTTCGGCGTCGAGCCAGGCAGCATCACGAGCTTCACGCACGGCACCACGATTGCGACCAATGCCGTTCTTGAGCGAAAGGGGGCCCGGGTCGGTTTGATTGCGACCGAAGGCTTCGCCGACATCCTGGAGATCGGGCGGCAAATCCGCCGACAGATGTACGATCTCAATCTGAGGCCCGAGACGCCGGGCTGGCTGGCGCCGGGCGCGCGGCGTGTTGAGGTACGCGAGCGCGTCGGACCCGCGGGCGAGGTTCTGATACCGCTCGATGAGGGGTCGATCTCAGACGCCATCGCCAAGCTCCAGGCAGAGAAGGTCGAGGCGGTCGCCGTGTCGCTGCTCTTCTCGTTCCTGGCGCCGGAGCATGAGCGCCGCATCAGGCGAGCGATCGAGACAGCAATGCCCGGCGTTCCCGTATCGCTGTCGAGCGAAGTCGACCCGCTGTTTCGCGAGTACGAGCGCACGGTCGTGACCGCCTTCGACGCCTATGTGAAGCCCGTGGTCGCCCGCTATCTCGGGAACCTCGACCGCGATCTCGCTGCGGCCGGTGTCCCCGCACCCCTCCAGGTCATGCAGTCCCGCGGCGGCCTCGCCGGCGGCGAGGTCGCCCGTCTGCGGCCGGTCCGTCTCTTTCTGTCGGGCCCTGCCGCCGGGGCCATCGGCGGTCAGGCCGCCGGCCGCGAGGCCGGGCTCGACAACCTCATCACCATCGACGTCGGCGGCACGTCAAGCGACATCGCGCTGATCGACCGCGGCCGGGTCCTGGTGAAAGCCGAGACGGAGATCGCCGGCTATCAGGTGCGCGTGCCGATGCTTGATGTGACGACGCTCGGTGCGGGCGGCGGCTCCATCGCCTGGGTCGACAGCGGCGGCGGGCTGCGCGTCGGACCGCAATCGGCCGGCGCGGACCCGGGACCCGCGTGCTACGGCCAGGGCGGTGTTGAGCCGACGGTGACCGATGCCTCGATCGTGCTCGGTCTCCTCGATCCGGATTATTTCGCGGGCGGAGCGATGAGGCTTTCGCCCGATCTCGCGCGCCGCGCCATCGAGGAGCGGGTGGCGAGACCGCTCGGCCTGTCGGTGGAAGCGGCCGCCCTCGGCATCCACCGGATCGCCAATGCCCACATGGCGGACGGGATCAGGCTTGTCTCGATCAATCGCGGCTACGATCCGCGTGAGTTCGTGCTGGTGGCGCTCGGCGGAGCCGGGGGACTCCATGCGGTGCCGCTGGCGCTTGAACTTGGCATCGACCGGGTGCTGGTTCCGCGCTACCCCGGTGTGCTCGCAGCGGCAGGGCTGCTTGCTGCGCCGATCGAGCACGAGGTGTCGGGGGCGTTCCTGACGCCCATTGCACAGGCCGACCTCGCGACCCTCGCCAATGCGCTCGGCGAGCTCGATCGCAAGGCGGATGCTCTCATGCAGTCGGAGTGCATCTCCGGTCTTCCGCGAGAGCGTCTCGCGCTCGCCGACGTCGGCTATCTCGGCCAGAGCCATTACATCGAGGTGCCGATCGATCTTGCGGCGCCCGATCCGCTTGCTCTCCTCTATCGCTCATTCGAGGCGGCCCACGAGCGGCTCAACGGCCACCGCACCGGTGCGCCGGCCAAGATCGTCAACCTGCGCGTCGTGCATCGGGCCCGCAGGCCGGCGATTGCGGTCGGTCGCGAGGCGCCGCTTGCCCACGGTCGCTCGCAAAAGGCCACCCGCAGCGTTCTCTTCCCCGGCGACACGACCCGGGCCGACGCTGCGATCCACGTCCGCGATCTGATCGGCAAGGGCGAGCGAATCGCAGGTCCGGCGATCATCGAGCAGGCGGACTCGACGACGGTTCTGCCCGACGGCTGGACCGCCGAGGTGACCGGCGGGGCCGCCCTTCTGCTGACGAGGAGTTCACGATGACGGACGACGCCAGCCGGCACGGTACGAACGGCGCAGGAGCTGGATTCGATCCGGTCACGATCGAGGTGATCCGGCACCGCCTCGATAAGATCGCCGAGGAGATGCAGGCGACCCTGCTCAAGTCGTCGTGCTCGCCGATTGTCAAAGAGGGGCTCGATGCATCGGCGAGCCTGTTCACCCTCGATGGCACGACGCTGGCGCAGGCGTGCGCCATCGCCATCCATCTGGGCACGCTCATTCCGGCTGTCGGCGCGATCCTCGCGAAGTTTCCGGTCGCCGCGATGCAGGACGGCGACATCTACATTCTCAACGATCCCTACTGCGGCGGCACCCATCTTCCCGATTTCGCCGTCGTCATGCCGATTTTTGCGCGGGGACGGCCGATCGCGCTGGCGGCGACGATGACCCATCACCAGGACGTCGGCGGCAAGACGGCGGGCTCGGTGCCGACCGACTCGACTGAAATTTTCCAGGAAGGCATCCGCATTCCACCCGTGGCCTGGGCAAGGGCGGGTATGTTCGATGAAACGCTCACCGCCGTCCTGCGGCAGAACGTGCGCATTCCCGACATCTTCATCGGCGATCTCCATGCTCAGGTCGCCGCCTGCAAGGTCGCCGCGATGCGTCTGCGCGAGGCGGCCGAGAAGTTCGGCGACAACACGCTCCTCGCCTCGTTCTCCGTGCTTCTCGATCGCGCCGAGGCGATGACGCGGGCCGCGCTCGCAAGGCTGGCTCCAGGAACCTATCGGGCCGTCGACTATCTCGACAACGACGGCATCGACCTCGACCGGCGCATCAGGATCGAGGTGGCTGCGACGGTCGGAAACGGGACCATCCATTTCGATCTGACCGGCTCGAGCGAGCAGGTGAAGGGCCCCATCAACTGCGTGCCGTCGGGAAGCCTCGCGGCGGCCTGTTTCGCGGTGCGTGCCGTCACCGATCCGGCAATTCCGAACAACGGCGGCTGCTTTCGTCCGATCTCGCTCACGTTGCCTCCGGGCTCGATCGTCAATCCGCGCGAGCCGGCTCCCGTCAACGCCCGCACCGCGACGATCAAGCGCATCACCAACACGATGCTGAAGGCGCTGTCCGTGGTCGCGCCGGAGCGCATCCCGGCCCCGAACTCCGGCGAGCTTCTGGTCATGGCGTGGGGCGGCCAGCGGCGTGACGGCACCGCATTCGTGACGGGGGAGCTGCTGGCGGGCGGGGCGGGCGCCGGCAACGGTTTCGACGGCGTCGACGCCATCGAGACGGATGCCACCAACTGCATGAACCTTCCCGTCGAGGCCATGGAGCTCGACGCGCCGATCCGGGTGCGGCGCTGGCAGCTCGTGCGCGGTTCGGGTGGCGACGGCAGATTTCGCGGCGGGCGCGGCCAACTGAAGGAATACGAAGTGCTTGACGACATTGTCGGCACGATCTCGTTCTCGCATCGCGGCGAGCGCCATTTCGTGGCGGCCGAGGGGCTGGCGGGCGGCGGTCCCGGCGCGCTTGCGCGCTCCTGGATCGTCCGCGCCGACGGTCGCGAGGAGACAATTCCCTCGAAGACGGTGACCCGCCTCGCGCCGGGCGACCGGGTGGTCATCACCACCGCTGGCGGCGGCGGATATGGTCCGCCTGAAGAGCGCGCTCCCGATGCCGCAGCGCGCGATCGCGCCGACGGCAAGGTGTAGAACCGGGCGCAGCGGGCGGCGCTGCCCTATGCCGACGACGACCGGTGCGCCGAGCGGCAAAACCGCCCACGCCCTTGGCTTTTCGGCTGGCGAGGGCGGGTCCGGCTTCCTGCGTTAATATTCGTAGAGCACGGCCGGCAGGGATCGGTGCGCATTCCATCCGCCCTCAGAGCTCGTGCCAAATGCTCGAGCGCCCAGCAATCCGCGATACGTCTTGAATCGCCGACAGACGGACACGTGAGAGTGTCTTGGGCAGCGAGCCCGGCATGACGAACGTTGACCGAGCGGCACGATCGGCGGCCTCATGAAGAGCCAGGCGAGCCTTGAGTCGCGCACAAGCGGCGCCGCGCGGCCTTCGCGCATCTTGCCACTCTCTGCCGTCGCTGCACCGGCAAATCAGATCTGACGTGATCGTGCCGGCAGACAAGGGTACCACTGAAAAGACACGCACAGCCCGGCCGATTTAGCATCGACCTCGGGCTGCGCGTCTTTCGCTGCAAGTGACGGCGTAGCCGTTACTTCAACGGTACGGCGCGATCCCAGTCGAACCGATAGTTCAGCCCGAGCTTCACCACGTGCATGTCCTGGTCGATATCGAAGACCGCAGTGCGGGTTCCATCGGTCAGCGACACTCGCTCGTCGCCGAAATCGATATAGTTATACTCGAACTTCACCGACCAGTTCTTGTCGATGGCATGCTCCAGGCCGGCGCCCAACAGCCATCCGAACCGCGTATCGCTGCCGGTAAAGGAGCGGACAACGCGCACGGAACCGCCGGTGTGCGCGTAGTCTTCGTCCGCCCACGCCGCACCAGCTTTCACGTAGAGCAGCGATCTGTCGAACGCATAACCCAAGCGTCCGGCAACCGTTGCCAGCCAGTTGATGTCCGTAGACGCATCGCGCGGAAGGCCCGCGTTCAGCCCGCCCGGTCCGGCGACCCAGGCGCTCGAACCGTCCATTCCCGTCCACGCGATCTCACCTTCGGCTCCGATCACGAACTGCCCAACCTGGTGATTGAAGCCGAACTGCAGACCGCCGAGCCACCCGTCAACATCGTGGCTCGTGATCACTGTGCCAATGCGAGCAGAGTCGCCATCGCCGGCGTTGTCGATCAACGTCCAGGCTTTGTCGCTCCAGCCGTATCCCGCATGGCCCCCGAGATAGAAGCCGTTCCACCTGGCAATGGGGCTGACCATGGGGCGTACGTAGTCGTCCTTTAGACTTCCGCGCCCGGGCATTCCGCCAAGGTCGGCCGCTGTCGCGGTCGTCGCTGATAGCACTATCCCGACGAGCGCCATCATTCGTGGTGTAAGCATTCGAATCCCCCGTTGACGAGTGGCTTGAGCGATACGGCGCCGTATACCTGCAGGCAAAATGGAAAAGCTGATCCAGATCAGAGTGTGCGGGAGCAGCATTCTTTCCGGGCCGGCATGTCGCCATCCTGCAACACTCTGTTCCGGGAGCAGGTTCGCATTCGAGCATCGGCGCTCGTCCCTTGGCGACGCCGGAACGCTGCGAGCCATCAGCACGTCCGCCGCTCGAGATCGCACGGGTCTACCGATGAACGATGTTGATGAAGATCAAGGGCGCCAAGACGGCAAGTGCTCAGTGTGGGCGAGCATCGTGCGGGTCTGCAAACGGAAACCGTCAGTTGACGATCTCTGCCACCTCGGCTGCTAGAAAGAAGGGCGAACAAGGGGAAGCTGTGTCACCGAGCGATGTCGTGATCGCGTATTTCGAACGACACAGCAAGAAGCTCAACCTCAATCGCCATCAGACACTCGCCACCGCCACGGACTGCGATGACGAGCTGTTCCTCATCGCCGTCGGAGTTGTTCACGTCGCCGTAAATTTTGGCGAGCGGCGTCTTTTGATTGGGATGTGTCGTCGAGGCGATGTCATCGGCGCGAGTTGTCTGAGTGACTTTCCAGGTCTCGAGGCGCGGGCCGCCGTACGTTCAGAGCTCTATCGGTTGAGTGCCCGCGATATCGCGGAAAACGGGCCAACCGAAGTCCTTACCGGTTTGCGTCAACTGGAGACGAGGCGAACGCAGGACTTGGTCCGCCACCTCATTCTGCTGGGCCGAATGTCCGGCGAGGAACGGGTGGCGTGCTTTCTCTTGCAGCAGGCTCAACGCGGCATGCCGGCTGGTGCGAGGACCATGGAACTCGATATCGGCTTTCGTCGAAGCGATTTCGCGGATTACCTCGCACTCAACCCGGATACGCTGAGCCGGATCGTGGCCCGGTTCCGTCGCGACGGCCTCATTCTGGCGGTTTCGCGGCGCTCGATCGTGGTCGACACGCAGCGGCTGCGGGACATCGTGCCGTTCTGTGCGGATCGGGAGCCCGAGGCCGTCCGGCCGCTGGAGCCGTCGCAGAAGTAGGGCGTCACGTTCGGCCAAGACAAGACGAGCGAGCAGCGATTTGCCGAGGCGTATGGGGGGGATCGGACGGATCGTCCGTGTGTTCGCTTTCAGTGGTTGACGCCGGTCACCCTGGCTCGGGCTGTGAACGATTGACCCCTGCCAAGCTGTTCGGGCGATTCGCCTCGCTGGCGCAGCGCCGAGGCAACAAGGGGTCGCAGCTCTCCGGCGGCGAGCAGCAGATGCTGGC
>CAYWBX010000117.1:0-7928 GCA_964456015.1 uncultured Hyphomicrobiaceae bacterium
CTTGAGCTGATCGACGGCCTGGATCGACGAAAGCGCCGCCATCGCGCCTTCCCGGCCGTGCCGGCGCAGCTCGACGACGACATTCGGACGGAACGGGTCGAACTCGTCATGGCCGATCGCGGGTTCCGGCGATCCTGGATCCCGGCTGCTTGCGGTCTCGTCGATCAGCGCCTCGACCTTGACCCAGAGCCGTGTCACCTCCTCGCCCAGCCGGTCGACGACTTTTTCGGCCAGCGCATGCTCGGCGCCAAGCTCATCCCTGACAACCCGCGCAATGTAGGCATTCTTGTCCGCGCCTGAGAGCGACTTCACGCTTCTTGCCATGCGGTCCTCATCCCGTCTGTGCGAGCGGCGGCGAAGGGCCGACAACCTCATCGAAAAGCGCCTTCAGGTGAGGGAGCGCATCGCCGAACTTGTGCTCCATCGACTTGCGCGGCTCGTCCCAGTCGAATGCCCGGGCGACGCTCTCGAGCAGCGGGAGCGAGGATTTGAGCATCGGGTGATCGAGCGCCATCTGCTCGATAAGAAGCCTCTCGCGGCCGGTGTGGCGCAGATAGTTCGGGAGGCAGGCATACCGGCGCTCAGCCATCGGGATGGTGTCGAGCTGATCGGCCGTCTCGACACGCTCGATCAGCAGTGCGATCCGGTCGATGGCGAACTGAGAGACGAAATCGGGACGGAACGGCACGACGACCTTGTCAGCGAGATCGAGGGCGGCGAGTGCTGCAAACGACAGTCCCGGCGGGCAGTCCAGAATGACGAGATCGTAGTCCAGCCCGAAATGCTTCATGAGCCGCCGCATGCGCGCGCGCACCTCGGTCGCGACCGCATCCGGGTCCCGTCCCGTCTTGGCCTGCTTCAGATAGAGGGTTCCCTGCACATCCTCAAGCAAGAGCGAGCCCGGGAGCAGCGCGACCTGTCCGGCCGCCGATCGGGGGTGCGCGACGTCGCCGGCGTTGGCGATCACATAGTGCGCCTCGTCCTCCGCCGCCTTGTCGAACCTGTCGAAGAAGTAGTCGGCGATGGTGCGCCCGCTTCGCCGCGCCCTGCTCCAGCCCTCGCCGCCGACGAGCATGAGCGAGGCGTTGCACTGCGTGTCGAGGTCCATGACCAGAACGCGCCGGTGTCCCCAGGCGGCCGCAGCATGCGCCAGCATCACCGCGATCGTCGATTTGCCGACGCCACCCTTGCGGTTGGCGATTGCCAGGAACTCGGCCATGCGCGTCCTCCGATTGTCGCAGGGCGTGGGTAGGCGATTCTACGCCGGAGAACAATTTGACGGGCAACCCTTTGGCGCGACCGGCAGCTCGGCGCGTCGGAAATCCCGATCGGCCTCGCTTGGCCTGCCCGGAGCACAACGGCCGGGATGCACCGCGAGGCTGTCGGCCGCCCTGCGCGCCCGCCGACGACGCCGGCGACGCGGCGGCCCGTCACCGGCGGCGCGCGTCAGCAGCCCCGCATTGTCTCGGCGATCGGACCGCGTCATAACACGCGGAGCAACCAGAGCTTCGGGGCGCACACATGCACTTCGCCTTGACCGAGGACCAGTCCGCCATCCAGGACACCGCCCTCACGTTCGCGCGCGAGCGCATCGCGCCGGGGGCGGCGGAGTGGGACGAGACGTGCCACTTTCCGGTGGATGTCATTCGCGAGGCGGCATCGCTCGGAATGGCGTCGATTTATGTGCCGGCCGAGCAGGGAGGTGCGGGGCTCTCGCGACTCGACGGCGCGCTGATCTTCGAGGCGCTGGCCTACGGGTGTCCGGCCATTTCCTCCTACATCTCGATCCACAACATGGTGGCCTGGATGGTTGCCAAGTACGGCACGGCCGAGCAGGTGCGAGACTGGATGCCGCGGCTCGCCTCGATGGAATGGCTGTCGAGCTACTGCCTGACGCAGCCCGGCGCGGGGTCGGACGCGGCCGCGCTCGCCGCCACCGCGCGCCGCGACGGTGGCGACTACATCCTCAACGGCACCAAGCAATTCATCTCAGGCGCCGGCACGTCGGACTTCTATTTCATCTTTGCGCGCACCGGCGGCGAAGGCGCCAACGGCATCTCCGCCTTCGGAGTGATGAAGGGAACGCCCGGCCTCTCCTTCGGGAACAACGAGCGCAAGATGGGCTGGAACGCGCAGCCGACGCGCCAGGTCATACTAGAAAACGTTCGCATTCCTGCCAGCCATCTCGTCGGGGGCCGCGAAGGGGATGGTTTCCGCTTCGCGATGGCGGGTCTCGACGGCGGGCGCATCAACATCGGCGCTTGCTCGCTCGGAGCCGCCTGGTCTGCACTGGACAAGGCGCGCGCCTACGTGTTCGAGCGCAAGGCGTTCGGCAAGCCGCTCGCCGACCTCCAGACGGTGCAATTCAAGATCGCCGACATGGCGACCGACCTCGAGGCCGCCCGACTGATGATCTATCGCGCCGCGGATGCGCTCGACCGAGCGGATCCGCAGGCGTCGATGTACTCGGCAATGGCGAAACGCTACGCAACCGACCTCGGGTTCGGCATCTGCAACGAGGCGCTGCAGTTGCATGGCGGCTATGGCTACCTGAAGGACTATGGCCTCGAAAAACTGGTGCGCGACCTGCGGGTGCACCAGATCCTCGAGGGCACCAACGAGATCATGCGCGTCGTCATTTCGCGCAAGGTGCTCGCCGGCAACAGAGCCTGACGCAGCGGCGTACCGATCACCACTTGCGATGGCGCGCTTGCCCGCCCGCCGGCACTCCGATGGCCGGCGCGCTCGGAGCCAGCGTCGAGCCGCCGCGGCGCTCCTTCACCAGCCGCGGCGGATGTCCGGCAAGTCCAGGATCGAGCGCATGGCTTCGCGCTCCGCGTCGGAGCGCGAGAGGCCGATGTCCTTGAGCATCCGGTCGTCCAGCGAGCGGAGCTGCCGGCGCTCATGGGCGACCTCGAGCATCAGCATCAGCTGTCCGGCGAGCGCCTGGACGCGCTGGAAGAAGCTGTTCGAAAGGGAGCCTTGCTTGTACGGCCCGGCGTCAAGGCCGATGCTGGTCAGCGGTCTCATGGATCGTCTCTTTTGCTCATGATGATTGTTCGTGTTGTCACGATGTGTGAACCATAGATTCCCTCTTTGCATAAATAAATGGAATGTTTATAATGATTAATATAAACAAGATTTATTGAAGCGAGCATGATCCGCGATCTCGATCTCAGCCTCTTGCGCGCCTTCGTCGCCGTCGTCGATGCCGGCAGCGTGACGGCTGCGGCGCGCCATCTCAACCGAACGCAGGCCGCTGTGAGCCTGCAGATCCGCCGGCTGGAGGCCTTGCTCGGCAAGCCGTTGTTCGAGCGTCAGCACAAGCGGTTGATGCTAGCGCCCGCCGGCGAGCTGTTGCTCGGCGAGGCGCAGCGGCTCATCGCCATGAACGATGCGATCATGGAGCGCATGACGGAGCCGGCATTCGACGGCGAGGTTCGCCTCGGCATCCCGGTCGATCTGATCCCCACATATGCGCCGCAAATCCTGCGCCGCTTCAATGCCAACTGGCCGCACGTGCGCGTCAGTCTCAACACGCATAACTCGCATGAACTGATGGAGGATCTCGATAACGCGGCCGTCGATCTTGCCTTGACGACAGACCTTGTGGGCGAGCCGCAGCGTCCTTGCGAGACGCTTCACGTCGACAGGCTCGTGTGGTTCGCCGCGCCCGGCAGCGTGGCGCACCGGCGCAATCCGC
This sequence comes from uncultured Hyphomicrobiaceae bacterium, assembly GCA_964456015.1. Taxonomy (GTDB): domain Bacteria; phylum Pseudomonadota; class Alphaproteobacteria; order Rhizobiales; family Hyphomicrobiaceae. The sequence continues at coordinate 3,704 of CAYWBX010000117.1, forward strand.
TGCCGATCGCGGTCGGCGCCCGCACGTGCCGCTTTCGTCCGGTGCTGATGGAGGCGCTTCGCCGGGCCGGGCGGGAGTGGCGCATCGTTCTCGAGGTCGCCAATCAGGACGCGGTGAATGCAACCATCGGCGCAGGAATAAGCGTCGGGGCGCTGCTGCGCGAGACGGTACCGCGCGGCTTCGACATTCTGGATGATGCGGCCGATCTTCCCGAACTGCCCGAATTCGCGATCAATCTGCATGTGCCGAGGCGCGGCGTCTCGGCAACCGCGGAAGAACTCGCCCGGCACATCCGGGCCGAGTTTGCGTCACGCTCGGCTCTGCAGCCATCCGTCCATCAACCTTCGAAGGGATCGCGAGGCCGGGCCTCGCGATCCCGCCACGCCACGACAAGAACGAGCGGACATTCATCCCGCCGCCACGGGTGACGATGACGGGCGGCGGCGGGAGATTCGCGGAGCAGGCTTGCTGCAGGTCCGCCGGACTCGGCTGCCGGCCAGCCGGCCGAATGCGGCGGGGCCAACGGCCCACCTGGGGCGACGTCTCCAGGCTATTCCGCGGCGACCAGGACTTCCTCGACCGCGTTATCGACGACAACGGGCGTGTCGAAGAACTGGATGTCAGGTTCCGCGCCGTAGCGTTCGGCGATCATGCGACGCCACGCCGGGGTGTAGACCGCCTCCGCCGCCTCGCGGCTCTCCCACAGGTACACACCGCCGCCCGTCGCGGTCTCTGCGTCGAAGAGATAGTACTTGCGGACGAGCCCGGAGAGCCCCTGATACTTCGGCGCCGAGCCCTGAAAGAGCTCAGCGGCCTTGGCGGCAGTCACGTCCTTTGGAAGCCTGAACCGGACAATGGCCGTGATCATCGCGCGCTCCTTGTTCGGCGATTGCGACAAGAACCAGCATAGGCGCTGCTGTCGCACTTGGCAAAGCGCGGCGGCGCACCTTACGCTTCGCCCCCACACTCGATGGAACAGCTCGAGCGAATCGGGACGGGCGTCATGAACAGAGAAACCGAAATCAAGGTCCTCAAGCGCCTTCTTCACTATGTCGAGACGAACACGACGATGATGGCGGATGCGCCGTGGCGCAACGAAGTGACCGCCTACACGTGTCCCGAGCGGCACAAGCGGGAGGAAGAGATCCTTTTCCGCAAGCGTCCGCTCGTGATGGGATTCTCCTGCGACTGGCCTTCGCCCGGCTCTTACCGCACGGATGACTATTCCGGCGTGCCGATCCTGATCGCCCGCGGGCGGGATGGTGTGCTTCGCGCCTTCCTCAATGCCTGTCGCCACCGGGGTGCCAAGGTCGCCCAGGGCTGCGGCAAGTCCGCCACGTTCACCTGCCCCTACCACGGGTGGACATACGGCAACGACGGAGTGCTGCGCGGGCTGCCGGAAGAGCATGCCTTTCCCGGGGTACGGGCGGAGCGCCCGGGGCTTACGCCGCTGCCGCTCGCCGAGAAGTACGGCATGGTGTGGGTGCTTCCGACGCCGGCACCCGACGGATCGACCGATCTCGACATCGAACCTTGGCTCGGCGGAATGGGGCCCGACCTGGCGGCGTGGAAGCTCGAAGGCTATCACTTCTTCGACCGGTGCGTCACGCACGAGACGATGAACTGGAAGATCCTCGTCGACACCTTCCACGAAAGCTACCACATCGGCTTTCTGCACAAGAACTCGCTGGGCCCAATCCTGCATACCAACGTCGGGGATTTCGAACCCTTTGGACCGAACTTCCGGCTGACGTTCGCGCGCACCAAGCTCGAACGGCTGAGATCAATGCCTGAGTCCGAATGGGACTTCATGTGGAACACCGCCGTCGTCTACTCGATGTTCGCGAACACCCTGTTCATTCCGCAAGGCGACCACATGGAGGTCTTCCGCATCTTTCCGGTCGACGGCCGCCCGGATCGCGCCGTCATGGAGTCCTCGCTCTACATCCCGAAACCCGTCGAGTCGGAGGAGGAGCGGATTCATTGGCAGAAGAACATGGACCTTGTCATCCGCGTCGTCACGACCGAGGATTTTCCGGCTGGCCGCACGATGCAGATCGGGTTCGGGTCGGGCGCGCAGAGCCACATCGTCTATGGCCGCAATGAGCCGGCGCTGGCGCATTATCACAAGTCGATCCGGCGCGCGCTCGGCCTTCCGGTGGACGAGGGGCCGTTGCTGGCGGCGGCCGAGTGATCTCCTTCTCGCCGCCAGATCGCACATGCAGCATCGCCTCTCGCGCATGCACAATCGCGCGGGCGAGACGAAGGCGGCGCGCCAAGCCGGATGGCGCGCGGCGGGCGGGCCGCGGCGATCGCACCGCTGGACTCCGCCCGCAGGGAAGCACCCTGCCGCGCGCGACGTTGTCAGCGTGGCCCGCGACTGCGACAATCACCGTCGTTCTGTGATTGCACCCGGTATCGCCGACGGCGATCGGGTCCGCACAGATGCCGGCTAGAAACATCAGGGGAGCGTCCGCGACATGGCTAAGAAATTCAACATCCTCATCCTGGGCGCGTCCTACGGCTCGCTCCTCGGCAGCAAGATCTCGCTCGCGGGCCATGACACGCATCTGATCTGCCTGCCGGCCGAGGCGGAGCTGATGAACTCCGTGGGGGCGATCGTCCGCATTCCGGTCAAGGGACGCCAAGGTCTGGTCGAGCTCAATTCCAAATCGCTGCCAGGCCGGCTGACCGCTGGCGGACCGGCCGACGCTGATCCGGCAAAATATGACATGGTCGCGCTTGCCATGCAGGAGCCGCAATATCGCCAGCCCGAGGTGCGCGCGCTCCTCGAGCGCATCGTCAAGGCGCGTGTTCCGGCCATGTCGATCATGAACATGCCGCCGCTGCCCTATCTGAAGCGAATTCCGGGCCTCGACACCGCGTCGCTCAGATCCTGCTTCGCCGATGCCACAGTGTGGGACAGTTTCGATCCGAAGCTGATGACCCTGTGCAGTCCCGATCCGCAAGCGTTCCGGCCGCCCGAGGAGAAGGTCAACGTGCTGCAGGTGCGCCTGCCGACGAACTTCAAGGCTGCACGCTTCGAGAGCGAGGCCCATACTGCAATTCTGCGTCAGCTCGAGGCCGACATTCAGGCCTCGCGCTTTGAGGTTGGCGGCGAACGCATCGAGCTGCCGGTCAAGCTCAAGGTGCACGAGTCGATCTTCGTGCCGCTCGCCAAGTGGGCGATGCTGCTCGCCGGCAACTACCGCTGCGTCCAGAAGGACGGGATGCGACCGATCAAGGACGCCGTGCACAGCGATCTGGCGGCCTCGAAGGAGGTCTATGACTGGGTGGTTCGGCTGTGCGTCATGCTCGGCGCCGAACCGAGCGATCTCGTGCCGTTCGAGAAGTATGCACAGGCCGCGCTTTCGCTCGGCAGCCCGTCCTCGGCGGCGCGGGCGCTGGCCGCCGGCGCGCCGAACATCGAGCGTGTCGACAAGCTCGTGCAGCTCATCGCGGCTTCGAAAGGGATGCGCAATCCGGTGGTCGACGAGACCGTAGCGATGGTCGAGCTGTGGCTCGAACGGAACCGCGCCAAGGCAAAGGGCTGATCAAACCTGCAGGAGCGCGGCGGCGCGGGGCTCGGGGGCGTTCGGGTCCGGCGATCGCCCCTCGTCAGTCGGCCTGCGCCGACATGAACGGCGAGTAGCCGCGGCGGTTCTCGTCGATGTCGAGCCTGTGAGCGAGCGACGGCGTCGCCCGATCCGCGCAATCACTGCGCGGGCAGGTCCGGCAGGAGACGCCAATCGGCGTCACGATCTGCTCCTCGTCGAGATGCAGCCCGTCGGCATAGACGATGTCGCGCGCAAAACGGACGGCGCAGCCGAGCGCAATGGCGCGGCGTTCGGTGCGTTGCGGCAGTCCGCCGCGCATGGCGCGGTGACCCGGAACGCCGACGGTGCGTGCAATGCAGAAGAACGTCTGCCCGTCGGGCATTCGGCTCACCTGCGCCCGCATCATGCCCGGGGTCGCGAAGGCGTCGTAGACGTTCCAGCGCGGGCATGCCGCGCCGAAGCGCGCGATGCGAATGCCCGAGGCCGAAAAACGCTTGGAAATGTTGCCGGCGATGTCGACCCGGACGAGGTGAAAGGGGATGCCTTCGTTGCCCGGACGGCGCAGCGTGGTCAGGCGATGACAGACCTGCTCGAACGACACGCCGAAGCGAGCCTGAAGCACGTCGAGGTCGTAGCGCGACTGACGGGCAGCCTCGAGGAACCGGTCG
>CAYWBX010000118.1:0-7926 GCA_964456015.1 uncultured Hyphomicrobiaceae bacterium
CTCCAGCAGGCCTTTGACGAGAGCACGCGGATCTACCGTGAGCGCGGTTTCCAGCGCCGCATCGGCTTCGGCCGCAAGCCGGCGCTCATTTCCGTCGATCTCGCCAACGCCTGGACCCGCCCCGGCAACCCGTTCTCCTGCGACATCGAGAAGATGGACAAGGAGATAATTCCCGGCATGCAGCGCCTGCTCGAGGCCTGCCGCAGGAACGGCCACGTCGTCGTCCACGTTACCACCGCCTACCAGAATACCGACCGCAGCGACCCGCACACCGACATGGGCCAGTGGCACAACAAGATCCCGATCGAAGCCGTGAACCTCAAGGACACGCACCTCTGGGCGATCGACGACCGCATTAAGCCGCTGCCGAACGAATGGGTGATGCTGAAGAAACGCGCCTCGGCCTTCTCCGGCACGCCGCTCGCGGGCTACCTGCGCACCTGCGGCGTCGATACGCTGCTCGTCACCGGCGTCACGGCCACGGCTTGCGTGCGCACGACCATCTGCGACGGCATCCAGGACGGCTTTCGCACCATCGCGGTCAAGGAATGCATCGGTGACCGCGTGCCCGGTGCCGTCGCCTGGAACCTCTACGACATCGACGCCAAGTTCGCCGACGTCGAGAGCGTCGACACCTGCGTCAACTATCTGAACAACGTCGCGGGCTGGAACAACGAGCGGGCGTGATCAGCGCGCCCGCACGGTGCGACCCTCGACTGGATACTCGGGGTCCGTGTATCCCGGCGTCGATGGATGGCCGGGCCTCACCAGGCTGTCGACGATCGCCTCATCGTCCGCCTCCCACGGATAATCGAGCGCACCGGGATAGGTCGCCCATTGCTCGAACGTTCGCGGGCCGGCGATCACCGCGCTCACGGCCTCGTTGGCCAACACCCAGGCGACCGCGAACTCGACGAGGCTTCGCCCCTTCTTCTCGGCGTGCGCTTTGAGCTTCTGCGCGATCGCGAGCGACTCCGGCCGCCACTCGGTCTGCATCATGCGCCGGTCGCCGCGCCCCGCGCGCGTATCCGGTGCGGCGTTGCTGCCCGGCACGTATTTGCCGGAAAGCACCCCGCGCGCCACCGGGCTGTAGCTCGCAACGCCGAGATCGAAGGCGCGCGCGGCCGGCAGCAATTCGACCTCCGGCATCCGGTTGAGCAGGTTGTAATAGGGCTGCAGCACCACGGGCAGCGGTGCGCCGACCTCCTTGCAGGCCATGGCGACGACCGGGATGTGCCAGGCGCGCACGTTTGAGAGACCCCAGTAGCGCAGCTTCCCCGCGCGAATGAGATCCCCGAACGCCCGCGCCACTTCCCCCCATGCCACAGCCGGATCGACCCGGTGGATATAGCTGATGTCGATGTGCTCGACGCCGAGCCGTTTCAGCGAGGCGTCCGTCGCCGCAATGATGTTTCGCCGCGACAGCCCCCGATCGTTGGGACCGCTGCCGGTTGGCTGCGCAAGCTTCGTCGCAAGCACCCAGTGATCGCGGCGCGCCCGGATGGCCTTGCCCGTCACCTCCTCCGATCGGCCCTTGGTGTAGACGTTGGCGGTGTCGATGAAATTAACTCCGATGTCGGCGGCATGATCGACGATCCGCAGCGCCTCGGCCTCCGGCGTCGCATCGCCGAACGTCATCGTGCCAAGACACAACTCCGAGACCTTGAGGCCGCTCGAGCCGAGCCGGCGGTAGCGCATCTGGGACATGAGGGTCGCCTCGCGTTGTCACATCTCAAGTAGCGTCATGAACTCTCGCATGGCGGCAAGCCTTTGTCGCCACTTGCAGCTCACGGCCCTCGCCATCAGCCGGAGGCCGTCCCGCTCTCGATCGCATCGCCCCACGCGAGCTTGCGTGCGCTCTTCCAGGCGGCCTTATCCGATCTTCGGTAGTCGCAGAACACGACGCCGTCGGGCGTACAGAGTTTCGCCCGGATGCCGCCCCGTCCCTTCGACGGAGCGGCCAGCACGCGTGCAGCCGCCGGGCGCGTCGTCGCCCGCGCGGCGGCGAAATAGCAGAAGCGCTCGTCCTCGAAAGGCGCCTCGGCTCCCTTGACGAACTTGTGATCTCGCGATCGGGCGAGACGAACCGAGAAGTGGCACCAGTCACCGCCGGTCATCGGGCACGGCAGGGGTCCCGGGCACGGGGCAAGCGGCGAAAAGCCGGCCTTGATGAGCACATCGCGCGCGGTGCGGATGCGCGCGAAACCGGCCGGCGTGCCCGGCTCGACGAACAGCACCGCTTTCCGGGCGAGACCTGCGGCGCGCTCCGCCAAGGCGCACGCTTCCTCATTCGACAGCTCGACAAGGACATAGCTCGCAACAACCAGATCCGCCGGCGGCAACGTTGCGGGAGGGTGCCGCAGATCGGCTGCGACAACCGCGATCTGCTGCCCGAGCCCCGCCAGAAGTGCTCGCGCCAGCGCCCGGAACGCGTCATGCGCCTCGACCAGGTCGACACGGGCGACGGCAGCCCCCTCGCCGCTCTCGCGCAGGTGCGACAGCACCGCGAGGGCGGCCGCACCCGGCCCCGCTCCGAGATCCAGAATCGACGCGATGCCCTCCCTCGCCGGGATGAGACGTCCTGCCCTGAGGGCCTCATGGGCGGCGGCTTCGACCGCCGCGTAGGTTGCGGGCATGCGCGCCACCGCGTAGGCCAGAGCATCGAGCCGGTCGCGGACCGCAACCCGCGAGGGCTCACCGGCCCGGTACAATGCGGACAAACGCTCCGCCCGGCGCGCGAGCTCGATGCGCGAGACCCCTTCGAGCATCGCCGCCAAGGCCTCTATCGCCTCTTGCGACATCATGCCCGGTCTCGCTTGCCGATGGTCGTCCCGTCGTCCCGGACCCAGCGCGTGTTCCACCACATCCATTGTTCGGGATCGGTGCGGATCCACTCCTCGAACACGGCAAACATGGCCGTCGTCAGCGCAATCGCATCGGCGGCTTTGTCGCCGGTGTGCGGCACTTCGAGCTCGCGGATCTCCATCCGGAAGCGGCTCGCCCGCCCGATGCGCAGGCACCGGCCGACCCAGAACCTCGCACCGACATGGCGTGCGATCAAGGCCGGTGCGGTGGTGAATCGGCCCCGCCGTCCCATGAAGGCGATCGGCTCGCCCCGACGGTCGAAGTGATCGGCCACGAATCCGATGCAGCCGCCCTTGCGCGCGAGGTCGATGAGCTGGCGCGCGGTGCGCTGGCCGGCCCGGGCATCGTCGTCGTTTTCGCCCTTGCCGAGGAGCCCGCCCGGATAGAGGGCGCGCCGCTGGTTGACGAGCCAGTGGTCGACGAGCGGATTGTCGAGCGGCTTGTAGACGCCGACCGGCTTTCGTCCGAACGAGTTGAGCGGCCAGATGGCGAGCTCCCAGTTACCCATGTGCAGCGTGCAACCGATCGACGGCCCCGGCTCGCCGAACCGCGCCTGCCAGCGCGCCCGTTCGACGATCTCGATGCAGTCCGGCTGCGCCAGCACACGATCGAGCACCAGCGTCTCGGCGAAGATGCGCCCCATGTTCGCCCACATGGCACGCGCAATAGCGCGCCGTTCGGCCTCGCTTTTCTCCGGGAAGGCGATCGCGAGGTTCTCGAGCGCGCGCCGGTTCTGGCGGAGCCATGGACCGGTGAGCCAGGCGATCAGGGCCCCGACGTCGCGCACCAGCCCGAGCGGCGCCAGCCGTGCGAGTGCGTGCGCCGCGCGCAGACCCAGAAACTCGAGCCGCTCCCCGAGCGTTGCCGCGCGCCCCGCGCTCTGGCGCGACGCCGCTGCCTCTCCCGAGCTCACGACCACCGCCGGTTCGACCACATCCACTGCTCGGGGACTTCGCGAATCCATGCCTCGAACTCCCGCTGCATCGCGGCCGTGATGGCCTTCACATCCTCGCCGGCGTTGTTGGTTCGCGGCACCTTGAGCTCTTTGATCTCGACTCGGAACCGGCTTTGCTTGCCGACGCGGAGACAGCGGGCGAGCCAGATCCGCGCCCCGACCCGTCGCGCGATCATCGCGGGAATTGTGACCGATTTCGCTGGTCTGCCGAAGAACGGTACCGGCAGACCGCTCTTGTCGTAGAGATCACAGACGACGCCAAGCCGGCCGCCGTTGCGCACGAAGTCCATGATCTGTCGCGCCGTCTTCTGGCCTTCCTCCCAGCTCCCGTCCACCTTTCCCTTGCCGAGAAGGCCGCCTGGATAGAGTTCCCTCCGCTGCTCGCGCAGGTAGCGATCCACATACGGATTCTTCACGGTCCTGTAGACTGCGGCCGGATTGGCGCCGGCCACGACCAGCGGCCAGATGGCCAGTTCCCAGTTCCCCATATGAAGCGATGCGCCGATGATGGGACCAATCTTGTCCTTGTAGCGGGCAAACACCTTGTGGTTCGCAAACTCGATCCGGTCTGGCTCTTTGATGATCCGGTCGATCTGCATCGTCTCGGCCATCACCCGGCCGAGGTTTCCCCACATCTCCCGCGCGATCGCTTCGCGCTCGGCCGGCGATTTCTCGGGAAACGCAATGGCCAGGTTCTCGAGCGCCCGCTTATGCCGGCGCAGATGCGGACAAATGCGCCGCCACACCGTTGCCGACACCTCCGCCGCCAGGTCGATCGGCATCGCGCGCACGATCGCCACAATGAGGCGGAGCGCAGCGTATTCGAGCCTGTGACGAAGATCGGCGAAGACGGCGTTCATTCACCTGCCGCGGGATGAGGACGGTGGGGCCTGCCCTGACGAGACCACGCCACTTCGGATGTCCCTCGGATGCATGGCGCATCGGAGAGCGTCAAGTCGGCAGGCTGCCGCAGAACGACGGCCGCCCCGGCCACCCGGCGCCGGCTGATCGTCAGGCTATGCGCCCGCGAAGTTCTATCCCCGCAATTCACCGTACCAGCAAAGTCCATGGCCGGTAGGTATTTTTTCCTACGCCGGCTTCTTGTACGATTGCGAATAAATTTGCCGGTAGCCAGCGCAAGCCCGAAGATGCCGCCAAGTGTTTCTAATCTCAAGGCCACTCGTAGAAGAAGATCGCTGAAACCGGAGGACCTCCGTCAGGGACTGACATTCGTCAGGCTGGTCGAGGAGACGGTTTCCGCCGCCTTCCAGGTTCCGCTTTCAGCCTTGCTCTCGCCCCGCCGCGGCACGGCCCGCATTTCCCTCGCGCGACAGGTTGCGATGTACCTGACCCACGTCGTCGGCGGATTCCGGCTGTCAGAGATCGGACAGGCCTTTGACCGGGACCGGACCACCGTCGCCCATGCCTGCGCTGTGGTCGAGAACCGCCGCGACGATCCGGCCTTCAATCGGACGCTCGATCTCCTCGAGATCATCATCGTCCGCCTCCGCCGCCTCACACGCGCCTTCTCGCCCGCGACGCTTTGAGAAATCTTGCATGAGTCCCCTCCCCGACGCCAGCCAATCCGGTCTCGCTCGGCGCGCACTGCCGCTCCTCATCGAGCTCGCCCGACGCAACCGTGCATCATCAGGTCGGCTGGCCTCCCCGGCTGCCACGGGATCTGCCGGAGACGGTCCGACCATCAACCGGTGGCCGGCAGAGTTGATTGCCCGGTCGAAAGAGGCCGGCTGGATCCGCGAGACCGATCGCGGTCCTGAACTGACGTCCGCCGGACGCAATCTGGTGCGCCGCTACAGCAGCCGTCGCTTGGCGAGGTCGGCCCGACCCGACGTCCCGGTCGCGTCGCAGCCCGCCTCGACGACCGTCGCAACACGCGCGTCGGCCCCGTCGGTCAACCCGGATGAGAGTCCGCTCGCCTGGTTGCGGCGCAGATGCGACGCCGCAGGCCGCCCCCTTCTCAGCGAAGAGCAGTTCGAAGCGGGCGAACGCCTGCGGCGGGACTTCTGGCTCGCCGGCATGACGCCGCGCGTCACGTCGAGCTGGACGGGCATCCCGCAGACGCGCCGCGAGCGCCGCGGACCACCCGGTGCTCATCTCGAGACCCCCGTTCGCATCGTTGCGGCGCGCGAGCGCGTCGTGCGCGCCCTGCGCGCCGTCGGCACGCAGCACATCGGTCTTCTGATCGACGTGCTTTGTCATCTGAAGGGGCTGTCCGATCTCGAACGCACCTATGCGCTGCCGGCGCGCTCCGCAAAATGCTTTCTGCAGCAGGCGCTCACGGAGCTCGCCTATTTCTATGGGCTGCTACGCCGGCCGGACGTCGAGAGCGAAATCCGCTCGCGATTGCGTCACTGGGGAACCGAAGATTTTCGGCCAGCCATCTCGCCGCCGCACCGTCGCGACGCCGGCTGAGCCGTGGCGTCATGCGGCGGCCTTTTCGTCCGAACGGCGAGGCGCCGTCAGCGAGGGACCGGCGAGGTGTCCCGAACCGAGGGCAGTTGGCGCAGCCGCTCCGCCCACTCCGTGAGCCCGGCTCGCCCCGCCTCGAGCCGGCCGAGATGCGCCATTCGGCCGGCATCGAGCGCAATCACGAGCAGAAGCTGGGCGATGTTGAGCGCGCCGTGCATCAAAGGATCGCTGATTTCGCGCTCCCAGAAATCTGCGAGACGCTCGGCGCGAGCCTTCTCGTGCGCCAGGATGGTGGGCGACCGCTCGCCCTCGGGGCGGCGCATCTCGCGCAGGTGCACAGCGATCCCGTCGACCATGCTCCGCGCGTACGCCTCAAGCCGGCCATAGGCCCAGTCGCGATGCTCGGGCGGCAGGCTGAGCGTCGGCCGCCCGTCGAGTCGATCGAGGTAGGCTGCGATCAGCTGACTGTCCTCCATCCCCACCCCATCATCGCGCACAAGGAACGGCACGCGGCCCGACGGATTGATCGCGTAGTAGGGGCTGCCGGGGGTGCGGGTCTTGGCCTCGATCAGCTCCACCCTCTCGCTCAGCCCTTTCTCGATGACGACCATGCGCACAAGCCGCGCATACGGCGATGTCGGGGTGTGATAAAGCTTCATGCCGATCGTCCTCGCTGCGGGATCGTTCTTCAACATGCGCGTCGCCGACATCGATATCTTGATCGTGCCCGGTTGGACAAACTCTGGGCCCGATCACTGGCAATCGCGCTGGCAGCGCAACCTCAAGACCGCCCGCCGCATCGAGCAACGCGACTGGGATACGCCGGACTGCGGCGAGTGGGCCGCACGCATCGTCACCGAGGTGTCGGCTGCCCGGCGTCCGACAGTTCTGGTGGCCCATGGCAGCGGCGTGACGGCCGTCGCGCGGGCGGCCCCGCGCATGGCCGGCAGCCGGGTGATCGGCGCCTTTCTCGTCGCGCCGGACGACTTGCGCCCGGAGCACGGCATCTGGCCGGCCCTCAACGGCGGCTTCATCCCGCTGCCGACGCAGCCGCTGCCGTTCCCCTCCAAGCTCATCGGCAGCTCGAACGACCCGTACTGCTCGGTCGAGCGGGCTCAGGAGATCGGTCGCGCGTGGGGGTCGGACGTCACCATCGTGGCGAACGCCGGTCATTTCGACGCCGCCTCCGGCCACGGACCGTGGCCCGAAGGCCTGCTGACGTTTGGTATGTTCCTGAAAAAGCTAGGATAATTATCGCGGACGCAAGGCCGGTGGCTGTCCCGAGAATTGCTCGATCGCGCCTGCCGTTTACTTCTTCGCCCCTTCGATCTCGGCCACGGCCTTGGCGAGGAATTCCTGCATCTGCCTGCGGATATCCGCCTCTGAAACCGTCACTCCCTTGTTCGCGAGGTCATCGGCGATCTTGCGCACCACATCGTCATCGCCCTTCTCAGCGAGATCGGCTTTTCGAACGGCCTTCACATACTCTTCGACGTCGCCCCCGCTGAGACCCATCTTCGCGGCCGCCCACTCGGCGATCGCCTTGTTCCGGCGGGCCTCGGCCTTGAATTTAAGCTCTTGATCAAGCGCAAATTTCTTTTCGAAGGCTTTCTCCCGCTCATCGAAAGTCGTCATGGTCTTCTCCCTTTCCGCGCATCCGCCTGCCCGCTGCAACC
>CAYWBX010000119.1:0-7893 GCA_964456015.1 uncultured Hyphomicrobiaceae bacterium
CGACCAGAACCTGACCAAAGCGATCGGCGTTCCGTCCGGCGAGCTCCCGGACCTCTGGCCGCAGTTCGCGGCGCTTTCGCGGGTTCCGCTGCTCGTGATCCGCGGCGAGCTCTCGGACATTCTGAGCGCGGCGACCGTCGCCGAGATGCGGCTCAGGCATCCCAACCTGGAGGCGCTGACGGTGCATGGCGAAGGCCATGCACCGCTGCTGCGCGACCCTGCGACGTGCCACGCCATCGCCCGGTTCCTCGCGCGCGCCGACGCGGCCGTTGACCGCAACCCGGGGCTCGGCGCGGCCGTCGCCTGAGGACCGGCCGGACGCAACGCTCGCCGGTCGCAGGCGGCTGTTGCGCGGGCGAGCGGAATTCCATAGGTATCGGCATCGCGCTGGCCCCGATCCTGCCGACCGGCCACGCCTGCCGCTTGCAAGATCAGCTCATCCGCCGACAGAACGAGACGCCCCCATGACTCTCGAGACCGAAGCCCTGCTGGACCGCCGCCGGCTGCGTCGCTCGCTGTCTCTCTGGCGCGGCTTCGCCGTCCTCGCCGGCGTCCTCGCGCTTGCCGTCGCCGCGCTGGCTTTGGGAACCCAGGACGGCGGAATTGCCGACCGCCGGCAGATCGCCAGGGTCGCCATTGAAGGCGTCATCACCGAAAACCGCGACCAGCTTCGTCTGCTCAACAAACTCGCAAGCACAAAGCACGTCGAAGCCGTCATCCTGGCGATCAACAGCCCCGGCGGGACGACCGCCGGCGGCGAGGCTCTGTTCGAGGCCATCCGGGCCCTCGCCGCCAAGAAGCCGGTCGTCGCCCAATTCGGCACCGTTGCGACCTCGGCCGCCTACATCTGCGGACTTGGCGCCGACCGCATCTTCGCCCGCGGCAACACCATCACCGGCTCGATTGGCGTCATCTTCCAGTGGGCGGAGGTGACCGAGCTGCTCGGCAAGCTCGGCGTCAAGATGAACGAGATCAAGAGCGGGCCGCTCAAGGCCAACCCTTCGCCGTTCCGGCCGCTCGATGAGGCCGGCAAGGAGACGGCCGAAAAAATGGTGCGCGAGTCCATGGAGTGGTTCCGCAGCCTCGTCGCGACACGCCGGCAGATCAACACCGCCGACGTGCCGGGGCTCGAGCAGGGACGGGTTTATTCGGGGCGCGAGGCGCTCGCCTACAAGCTCATCGACCAGGTCGGCGGCGAGAAGGAGGCGCAGGCCTGGCTCGAGCAGGAACGCAAGGTGCAGAAGGGCCTCCGAGTGGTCGACTGGAAGCCCAAGCGCGAAGACAGCTGGGGCGTGCTCGGGTTCATCGGCCGGGCCGCGGCGGCCTTGTTCGGCCTCGACGGCGACGCATGGCGCGCGCTCCAGGACGATCCGCGCCTTTCCGCAGTCATGCTTGACGGCCTCGTCTCAGTTTGGCAGCCTGCCAAAAACTGAATAATTACAACGGGATTTCGTCGCCGAGGGGTTCGTCACATGATCAAGTCGGAGCTGATTGGCAGAATCGCGGCCGCCAATCCCCATCTTTATCATCGCGACATCGAGAAGATCGTAAACACGATTTTCGACGAGATCGTCGAGGCGCTGGCGCGCGGCGACCGGGTGGAATTGCGTGGTTTCGGCGCCTTCACCGTCAAGCATCGGCCGCCGCGCTCGGGCCGCAATCCGCGCACCGGGGCGATGGTCAAGGTCGACGAAAAGTACGTCCCCTTCTTCAAGACCGGCAAGGAGCTTCGCGAGCGGCTCAACGGGCAGACCCGCAGCCGATGACGGCAGGCTTCCGGCAATAGGAGCGTCAAGCGTGCTCAGGCGGCTACTCGGAGTTCTGCTGGCTTTTCCCGCATTCCTGCTGCTGGTGACGCTCGCCGTCACCAACAAGCACCCCGTGCAGCTCAAGCTCGATCCGTTCCGGCCGGAGGATCCGGCCATTCTCATCGAGGCTTCCTTCTTCTACTTCCTGCTGGGCGCCATGATCGTCGGCGTCCTGCTCGGAGGCTTCGCCACATGGCTCTCGCAGGGCCATTGGCGCCGCTCGGCCAGGACGCGGGCGCGGGACGCGCTGCACTGGCGGGCGGAGGCCGACCGGCTGGCGCGGGAGCGCGACCAGTCGGTGGCGGCGTCCGGACAGACAGGGCTCGGCAAAGCCCTGGCGACGATCCGACGCTAGCACTTTCCGCAGTGCCCCGGTCGGCTCGCCTTGTGGTGCCCGCCGGCGCGGCGCCAAGCCTGCCCACAAACAGCGAGCACCCGCGTGGACAGACGATCACCCCGCCCTTAGGGTGCCGCGCCATGAAACCCATCGTGAAAATCTGCGGCATCACGACACGCGACGCGCTCGAGGCGGCGCTGGCGGCAGGCGCCGACATGATCGGTCTCGTGTTCTTTCCGCCGAGCCCGCGCAACGTTTCGATCCCCGCCGCCGCCCGCCTGGCCGCGCGAGCGCGCGGTGAGGCCGAAATCGTCGCGCTCACCGTCGACGCCGATGATGACATGCTCGAGACGATCTGCCGGGCAATCGATCCGGACGTCCTGCAGTTGCATGGCAACGAGACGCCGGAGCGCGTCGCCGAGGTTCGCCGCCGTACCGGCAAGCGGGTCATGAAGGCGATCAAGGTCGCAACACGGGAGGATGCGCAGGCGGCACTCGCCTACCGAGAGTGTGCCGACAGCGTCCTGTTTGACGCCAGGCCACCGCAGGGCGCCGACCGTCCCGGCGGGCACGGCGCAACGTTCGATTGGGCCGTGCTCGATGGCATCGCCGACCAGATACCCTTCATGCTCTCAGGCGGGCTGACGCCCGAAAACGTCACCGAAGCGATACGAAGAACCCGCGCACGCGCGGTCGACGTATCCTCCGGCGTCGAGAGCGCACCGGGCGTCAAGAGCCCTGACCTGATCGCTGCCTTCCTTCGCGCCGCCAAGGCGACGACAACCGACCGTTGACCCCACACACCCGAGGCCACGCACCCATGGCACCCAAGAACAAGAAATCGTCCGCCGCGCTCAAGACACCGAACAGCTACCGCACCGGACCCGACGACAAGGGCTTCTTCGGCATCTACGGCGGCCGCTTCGTCGCCGAGACGCTGATGCCGCTGATCCTCGAGCTCGAGAAGGCGTACGCGGAGGCCAAGGCGGACCCGAAGTTTCACGCCGAGATCAAGCACCTCAACACGCACTACGCCGGACGACCGTCGCCGCTCTATCTCGCCGAGAACATCACGAAGGACCTCGGCGGCGCCAAGGTCTACTTCAAGCGCGACGAGCTCAATCACACCGGCTCACACAAGATCAACAACTGCATCGGCCAGATCCTGCTCGCCAGGCGCATGGGCAAGACCCGCATCATCGCCGAAACCGGAGCCGGGCAGCATGGCGTCGCGGTCGCAACCGTGTGCGCCAAGTTCAATCTGCCGTGCGAAATCTATATGGGCGCGACCGACGTCGAGCGGCAGGCGCCGAACGTGGCACGCATGAAGCTGCTCGGAGCCAAGCTCAATCCCGTCACGGCGGGCGCCGGCACGCTCAAGGACGCGATGAACGAAGCGCTGCGCGACTGGGTGACGAACGTGCGCGATACCTACTACCTGATCGGCACGGCCGCCGGACCGCACCCCTATCCGGAGCTCGTGCGCGACTTCCAGTCGGTGATCGGCATGGAGTTGCGCGAGCAGATCATGGAAGCCGAGGGCCGGCTGCCCGACGCGCTCGTCGCCTGCGTCGGCGGCGGCTCGAATGCCATCGGCCTCTTCCATCCGTTCCTGGACGATGCGTCGGTCGCGATCTATGGCGTCGAAGCCGGCGGCCTCGGACTCGATGTGCCGAACGGGCATTGCGCCTCCATGACCGGCGGCAGTCCCGGCGTCCTGCACGGCAACCGTACGTATCTCCTCCAAACGGAGGATGGCCAGATTCTCGAAGGCCACTCGATCTCAGCCGGCCTCGACTACCCCGGCGTCGGTCCCGAGCACGCCTGGCTCAAGGACACGGGCCGGGTCACCTATGTGCCGGCGACGGACAAGGAGGCGCTCGAGGCGCTGCAATACTGCACCCGCATGGAGGGAATCATCCCGGCGCTCGAGCCGTCGCACGCGCTTGCACACGTCATGAAGCTCGCCCCCAAAATGAAGAAGAGCCAGATTGTGGTGATGAACCTCTGCGGACGCGGCGACAAGGACCTGTTCACAGTCGCCAAGGCGCTCGGACTCAAAATCTGACCCCCATGCGATCTCCGCCCCGCCTGGTGTCTCACACGCGATGGCGGCACGACGCTTTGGAAAAGCCATCATTCGGCCCCTTCGGCCGCCTGCAAGCGAAAAACGAAAGTTCCTGATGACCAGCCCCACCCGCATCGACCGCCGCTTCGCCGAGCTCAAGGCCGCCAAGCGGCCCGCGCTCGTCACCTTCGTCACGGCCGGCGATCCAGATCTCGATACCTCGCGCAAGATCCTGATGGGTCTGGCGAAGGCGGGCGCCGACGTCATCGAGCTCGGAATGCCGTTTTCCGATCCGATGGCGGACGGCCCTGCAATCCAGCTCTCATCCCAGCGTGCGCTCAAGGCCGGCATGACGCTCGCCAAGACTTTGGCGCTGGTGCGGGAGTTCCGCGCCACGGACCAGCTCACGCCGATCGTGCTGATGGGCTACTATAATCCGATCTATGTCTATCCAGGCGCACGCTTTCTCGACGAGGCCAAGGCTGTAGGCGTCGACGGGCTCATCGTCGTCGACCTGCCGCCGGAGGCCGACGAGGAACTGTGCCTGCCGGCCGTCGCACGCGGCCTCAACTTCATCCGCCTCGCCACACCGACCACGGACGCCAAGCGGCTGCCCGCCGTCCTCGCCAACACGTCCGGCTTCGTTTATTATGTTTCCATCACTGGCATCACCGGGGCTGCGGCCCCGGATACCAGCGACGTTCAACGGCATGTGGCGCGTCTCAAACGGGCCACACGGCTGCCGATCGTCGTCGGTTTCGGCGTGCGAACGCCCGAGCAGGCGCGCGCCATCGGTCAGGTCGCGGATGGCGTCGTGGTCGGCTCCGCGTTGGTTAACGCGATCAAAGACTCGTTGGGAAACAAGGGACAAGCTACCCCGAAGACGGTGCCTGCGGTGCTTGGTCTGGTGAAAAACCTCAGCAAAGCGTTGCATCCGCGTTGACGACGCGCCATATCGGCCCGATAGCCGGACATGAGGCAGTCATAATCTGCCCGGCAATTGCAGGCGGTACCGGCCGGTAGGTGGGCCGGGGTGGCCTCGGAGCTCAGAGCGTGAACTGGATCAACAACGTCTTCCGACCGAAGATCACCAGTTTCCTCACGACGCGTCGTGAGCCGCCGGAGGACTTCTGGCGCAAGTGCGGCGGTTGCGGACAGATGTCCGACCGCAAGGCGCTCGAGGAGAACAAGTTCGTCTTTCCCTGCTGCGGTCACCATGACAAGGTGGACGCAGCCCAGCGCCTCAGGATGCTGTTCGACAAGGGCGAGTACAAGAAGATCGAAGCGCCCGAGGTGACGCTCGACCCGCTGAAGTTTCGCGACGGCAAGCGCTACATCGATCGCCTCAAGGAGGCCAGGGCCAAGACCGGCGAGACGGATGCCGTCGTCATCGGAGAAGGTCTCCTCGAAGGCCGCCCGGTGGTGGCCGCCGTTCAGGACTTCCGCTTCATGGCCGGCTCGCTCGGCATGGCCGCCGGCGAGGCCGTCGTCAAGGCGATGCTGCATGCCGTCGACAAGGGCGCGCCGATGATCCTGTTTGCGGCATCTGGCGGCGCGCGGATGCAGGAAGGCATCCTGTCGCTCATGCAGATGCCGCGCACGACCATCGCCGTCCAGCGCCTGCGATCGGCGCGGCTGCCCTACATCGTCGTCCTAACAGATCCGACAACGGGCGGCGTGACCGCCTCCTACGCCATGCTCGGCGACGTGCAGATCGCCGAGCCGGGGGCCCTCATTTGCTTCGCCGGCCCGAGGGTCATCCAGCAGACCATTCGCGAGCAGCTTCCCGAGGGCTTCCAGCGCGCCGAGTACCTGCTCGCGCACGGCATGATCGACATGGTCGTGCATCGCCACAAGTTGCGCGAGACGCTGGCCGGCCTCGTCGGCGTGCTCATGAACGGCAGACGTGCCGCCGCCAGCGCCGCACACGGCAGACCCAAGCCGATCGGCTATATCCAGAGCATGAACGGCCATGCCGTGGACGGAAAGCTCGTCGAATCGCTGGCGCGCGGCTCGGGCATCGTAGAGCCCGAGTCGTCCGTCGATCAGGAGCGGTTCACCCCCGCCGCGGACTGGCGCACCGGCCGGGCCGACGCGGAAGGGGCAACGTCCCGGGCAACCCCGAAAGAGCCCCGCTGAGCAGCATGGCTCCCCGACCGGATGGGAGTCGATGATGGCGCGTGATCTCGATGCGCTCCTGGCGGGGTTGAAGCGACTGCATCCGATGCTGATCGACCTGTCGCTGGGCCGGATCGAGCGCCTGCTCGCGAAGCTCGGCCATCCGGAGCAGCGGCTGCCGCCGGTCATTCACATTGCAGGGACCAACGGCAAAGGCTCGACCGCGGCCTTCCTGAAGGCGATGCTCGAGGCCGGAGGCCGGCGCGCCCACGTCTACACCTCGCCACACCTCGTGCGCTTCGCCGAACGCATCGTCGTTCCGGGCGATGACGGGATCGCACGGCCCATCGAGGAAGCGCGCCTCGCCGAACTGCTCGAGCGCGTCGAGAGCATCAACGCCGGCGACCCAATCACCTTTTTCGAGATTACGACGGCGGCCGCATTTCTCGCCTTCTCCGAGATCGCAGCGGACGCCCTGGTGCTGGAAGTCGGTCTCGGCGGCGAATTCGATGCGACCAATGTCGTCGCGCGGCCCGCGATGTGCATCATCACGCCCGTGGCCATGGATCACGCCGAAAAGCTCGGTCCAGACATCCGGTCGGTCGCGGCCGCCAAAGCGGGAATCCTGAAGGAAGGCGTTCCGGCGACGATCTCCCTGCAATCGGACGAGGCGCTCGACGTCATTACGGGCACGGCACGCCGCCTCGGTAGCCCCTGCACGGTCTGGGGGCGGGACTTCGAGGCCTTCGCGCAGCGCGGCCGGCTCGTCTACCAGAGCGAGGATGAGGTGATGGACCTGCCGCTGCCGGCCCTGCTCGGCCGGCATCAGATCGTCAATGCCGGAACCGCCATCGCCGCGGCGCGCCAGCTGAAGCCGCTCGGCTTCAGCGACAAGGCCGTTGAGCTTGGCCTCACGAGCGTGAAATGGCCGGCGCGCATGCAACGACTGTCCGCCGGTCGTCTGTCCGAACGCCTGCCGCCCGATGCCGAGTTGTGGCTCGATGGCGGACACAATCCGCACTGCGCGCAGGCGATCGCCCAGGCCCTCGCCGATCTCGAGGAGCGGGCGGCGAAGCCGCTCGTGCTCATTGTCGGCATGATGGGGCTCAAGGACGCCGCCGGCTTCTTGGCGCCGTTCCGCGGGCTGGCGAAGCGCCTCATCACCGTGCCGATCCCCGGCGCCCATGAGGCCCCGCATTCTCCGGAAGCGCTCGCCAGGACGGCGATCGCGCTTGGCTTCTCGGTCGCGACCGCAACGGGCGTGCCGGCGGCGCTCGACCGGATCAAGGCCAGCGAGCGGGGGCCGCTCCGCATCCTCATCTGCGGGTCGCTCTATCTTGCCGGCCATGTCCTGGCATTGCACGAGGGACTGACGCCACAAGGCAACTGAGAGCGGCGCGAAACCGGCGCCGGACGCGGTCAAGGTTGCGATGCGACGCAAAGCGAGCGAGAGGCGACCCCATGAGCGACGCTGAAAGCGTGGTCCGGCTGGTGCAGGTCTCGGATACCCACCTGAGCGCCGAGCGTGCCTACTTCCACGACAACTGGGAGGTGTTCGTTGG
>CAYWBX010000120.1:0-7867 GCA_964456015.1 uncultured Hyphomicrobiaceae bacterium
CAAGATTGAAGACGCCTTTCGGCACGCCGGCCTCATGCAGCATCTCGGCGATGAGCGCGGCGGTGAGCGGCGCCAGCTCCGAGGGCTTCAGCACCATGGTGCAGCCGGCGGCGAGCGCAGCGGCGACCTTGCAGCAGATCTGGTTGGCCGGCCAGTTCCAAGGCGTGATCATGCCGACGACACCGATCGGCTCGCGCACCACCGTGCTCGCACCGATCTTCTCCTCGAAGTGAAAGTCCTTCAACACCTCGTGTGCGACGCGGAAATGTCCCATGCCGGCGCCGGCCTGGAAGCGGGTCGCGAAAGAAATCGGAGCACCCATTTCGGCTGAGATGGTCTGGCCCATCTCGGTGAAGCGACGCTTGTAGATCGCCGCAATTCTCTCGAGCAGTTGTAGGCGCTCCTCTCGGCTCGTCTGCGCGAAGCCGTCGAATGCCCGCCGTGCGGCGGCGACTGCCTTATCAACGTCCCGCGCGCTGCCAAGCGCCACCTGCCCGCGGACGGTCTCGGTGGCGGGCGAAATCAGATCGGCGAGCCGCGGCTCAGCCGGCGCCACCCAGGTGCCGTCGATATAGAACTTCGTCGCATCAAGCTCGCCCATCGCTGTTTCCCCAAATCCGACGCTGCATGAAGATTTCACTTAAGAAGTTCATGCACCCCGCGTTCTGTCAACGTGACCGAGAGAGGTTGGCGGCAGGCCAAAAAAAAAAAGGGGCCGCTTTCGCGACCCCTTCCGTCTGCCAGCGGCAGACTATGCTGCCTGTGAGGCGGGACTTGGTAACCTCCGTTCCTCCTGAGAGGGCTGTTCTCCCTTGAGGGCGATCCCGATGTATCTCACGCGTCCTGCGATCTTTGCTTTGGTGACGTTGAGTTCACCGAATTCACGACCAAAGGTTGGTAGTGCCAGCGGTTCCTTCTCCTGTTCCTCACACCAGGCACAGTAATCCTCGTAGAGCGTGGTAGCGGTCAGGCTCGAACCTTCCGCCGCTTCGATGCGCTCCTTGAAGAAGCGAGCGACATCCGTCTCCGGCGCGGTCTGTCGCGGCAGCGGCGCAGACCTATTGTCGTTGGCAACGACAGGCGCTTTCTCCGGCATCAGAATGGCCTGCGAGGCTGGCGCGACGTTGGCCTGGCCGACAGGAAGCGACGACGGAATGAGCTCCGGAACGCCCGGGGCTTCGCGCTCATGGAGACGCCACGTGCTGAAGGCCACATACATGCCGAAGCCTGAGCCGATCTCGAGGAGAAGCGCCACGAACACGGCAAGCGCCGTCTGCACATCCTCAACCTTGATCGCCAGTCCGAAGAACGCCGCAAGCTTCGCGAGCACGGCTGCCTGCGGATCAGCCTCGGACATCACCGCCTTGGTGTCGACGGCGGCGAGCTTCGCTTTTACGGCGGCGACCTCCTTGCGCACAGTATCCGCCTGCTGCGCCGAGGCAAGCTCGGCAGAGAGAGTGTGGAACTGCTGGCAGAAGTCACGATTGGCCTTGCCGTTTACCTCGGTGCACCCTTTCGTCCAGGCCCAGAACCGCTGATTCTTGAGCCCATCGAGCTCGCTCTGCACCGTGCGAGCGGGCCGATGCTGCGGGATCCAGCTCAGCTGATCCTCCGCGCGCTTCAGTTCCGCGCGCAGATCCTGGTAGGACACAGACTTGACCGCACGATAGCCCGAAGTGTCGTAGAGATTGAGAGCGGCATGTCCAAGTGCCGACGTCAGGGAGTACCCCGTCACGACAACCCAGACGACCGCCGAGGCCGCGGCCTGCGACCACATGCGGTTTCTGATCGCGGCAAAGAAAAAGAACGGAACCAGCGCCTTGAAGCAGTCAGCGGCAGCACTTGCGGCCCCGTAGATCTGCCCATCCAGCTCGGTCTTGCCGAGGCTGAATCCGAAGCTCCAGTTCATCGCAGCCGATACGGCCAGCAAGACCGCGGCTGCGAGAACGCCTAGCACGCCTAGAACGTGTCTCATTCGTTGAGGCCCCCTACCCCTCGGGGAGCGACCGTACGATATACGGTAACTCGGCGCCCTGGGAAACGCGCACCCTGAGACGTTACCGATCTGGTCCTGGGCACCGCCGTTGGCATCCCTTCCTGTGGATGCCGACCGTTCATTCCGTTGAGCCCCACCCTCGCTGCAACGAGGGCGGCCGGATCGGTCGCAACACGGTTGCCAAGTGACGAAGGCCCATCACTCTCGCTGACTTATGCACAAAGCACCGCCGCCGCTAGGCGGGACCTTATGCACATTCAGACTCGATGGGCGCCAGACCACGCGAAAACGGAACAATCCGTCTCATGCGTTGTGAGCTACGCGATTCGACATTGGTTGTCAGGTAGTTAACTTCGAGACAGCCGGATCGCTTCCCGTTTTTGGCACGCGCGCTCGCCCGGCTCGCCGGCTTACTTGAGCGCGACATCACCGGAATTCTCCCCAAATCATGCACAGGCGCCGCCGCGATTTCCACAGGATGAGGCCGTATTGTGTCCACATTTGGTATTCGAACGATGCGTTCGCCCCCAAATACAGTTGTCGAGTGTGGAGTTTTCCTTGGCTTGACCGGGCGCCTGCTGGAGCGCGGTGACGGCGCATCAACAGCGTGGGCGGCCAGTCCCGCCGTTGCCGACGGGCAACTCCGGAGGCTCCTTTCCTTGGGCGTCATTCGCGCAGCAACTCGGCGTTGATCGCAATCTCGATCTCGTCCGACACCAGGGGCGTGCCGCGCGACAGGCCCCAGTCGCTGCGCAGAATCCGCGCGCTCGCCCGGAAGCCTGCAACAAATTTGCCGACGAAGTTCGCATTGAACTGGGCAAGCGGGTGATCGCCGGCAAATGTCATTGTCACGTCGAGGGTCACCGGCTTCGTAATGCCGAGCATGGTGAGCTCGCCCCAGACCTCGGCCGACTTCTCGCCGGTGCGCTTGACGACGGTGCTGCGAAAATCAATGCGGGGATGTCGCGCAACGTCGAAGAAGTCGGCTGACTTGAGATGCTTGTCGAGCTCAGGCACCCCGGTCCACAGGCTTGCCGCCTTCATCGAGACCACGAGTTCGGCGTCCTCGGGCGAGTCCATGTCGAGCTGCAGGCGTCCTTCGAAGTCGGTGATGCGCCCGAACTGGCGCGAGATCCCGAGCCGGTCCCAGCCGAAGGTGATGTTGGTGTGCTGGCGATCGAGGACATAGGTTGAAGGCGCCGCTTGCGTGTGCACCGGACCCTGACAGACGATCAGGGCTATTGCGGCGACCGCCCCGCACAGCTTCGTCCAAACGATGGCTCTCGATGTCATGGAACCCGGACCTCCTCGGTGCCCGATTTAGGGTGCCGGCGCCGCGGCCTGACCGGCCCGTCGACCGGAGCTTTGCGGGTTGTCGCGCCGAACGCGACGAAATTGGGGCAACGCGTCCCCGGACTCAGCCTGCCATGCGACGGCGTTCAGAGACCCGCTGCCATGCCGCCATCGACCGCTAGTTCGGCGCCGGTCACGAAGGCGGCATCGTCGGAGGCAAGGAAGAGGGCGCATCGCGCCACGTCCTCGGGTGTGCCGAACCGACGCATCGGCGTCTTGTCCAGAAGCGCCTTGCTGAACATTGGGTTGCGCAGAACTCGTTCCGTCAGTGCCGTTTGGATGAAGCCGGGCGCCAGCGCGTTCACTCGAATGCCGAACGGGGCGTACTCCACCGCGAGGGCCCGCGTGAGCGCAGAGATGGCGCCTTTGGTGGCGGAGTAGCCGGCGAGCTGGCGAAGACCGCGGTGGGTCATGATGCTGGCGAGATTGATGAGCGAGCCGCGGCCGGACTTGCGCAAGAGCTCGAAGCTGTCGCGCGCGACGCGCACGACGCCGTCGAGATTGACCTCCCGCATGCGGACCCAGTCGGCGTCGGAGAGGTGGCGGAAGTCGGAGCGCACGTTGATGCCCGCGTTATTGACGACCACGTCGAGGCGCCCATGGCCGGTCTCGACGGCGCGCAGCAAGGCGGAAACATCCTGCCCGCGCGAGACGTCGGCCGTCACCGCCCGGGCGCGACCGCCCTTCTCCGCAATCCTCTGCGCAACTGCCGCAGCAGATGCGTCATCGACATCGCTGACGTAGACGAATGCGCCTTCGGCTGCGAACACCCGCGCGACCGCCTCGCCGATCCCCTTGCCGCTTCCCGTAACGAGCGCGATGCGCCCTTCGAGACGGCTCATGCCCGAGAGCTCCCATTCATGTCCATGCTTGGCCGGACCACTAGCGGCTGGCCGGCATACTGGCAAGTTGCTGCCGTTGGGAGCGCACGAGCCCTCCTCGGGATCGCCCGCCTCGGCGGGAGGGATACGGCACCGGCGGTTCAACGGCCGCCGCGTCCGCAGGCGCCCGCAGCCGCGGCCGCGTTCCCCTTTGGCAACCGTCCTCATCCTGGCTTTGCGGCCAGAAGGAGCGGATTGCGCCGTTCGGGGGCCACCGGCTGGTCCGTTCGCCTCACTTCGACCGAGAAGGACGCGATGCGCCCGCGGCCTCGCCCGGTTTGCGGGGCTACTCTGCCGCCGGCTTCGGAGGCAGCCACTTCTCTCGCAGCGTGACGAGCTCCTCCGCCGCACTCGGATGCAACGCCATCGTCGCGTCGAAATCGCTCTTGCGCGCGCCCATCCGCATGGCGATCGCTGCCATCTGCACGATCTCGGCCGCATCGGGCCCGAGCACATGACACCCAATCACGCGTTCGCTGTCTGAATCGACGACAAGTTTCATCAACATGCGCTCGTCGCGGCCGCCGAGCGTGTACTTCATCGGCCGGAAGCGCGTCTTGTAAATGTCGATCTTGCGGAACGAACTCCGCGCCGCCGCCTCGGCGAGGCCCACGGTGCCGATCTCGGGCTCAGAAAAGACGGCCGTCGGAACGAGGTCGTGATCGACCGACCACGGCCGGCCGCCGAAAACCGAGTCGGCGAAGGCATGCCCCTCGCGGATCGCGACAGGCGTCAGGTTCGCGCGATCGGTGACGTCGCCCACCGCATAAATCGAGGGCACGCTCGACCGCGAGCTCGCATCGACGATGATCTCGCCGCGCGCTCCGAGCCGCACACCGGCCTGCTCGAGGCCGAGCCCGCGCGTGTTCGGCGCGCGGCCGGTCGCGATCATGACGGCATCGACGTCAATCTGCCGGCCGTCGGTCAGGAAGACCCGCCGCCCGACAGGCGCGCTGGTGCGCTTGTGGACCTCGATACGAGCGACGTTGACAGCGGTGATGATTCTGACCCCGCGCTTGGCCATGGCGGCGGAGAGATCGTCGCGCAGGTCGTCATCAAAGCCGCGCAGGATTCTCTCGCCACGATAGACGAGGGTCGTCTCGACCCCGAGCCCATTGAAGATGCCCGCGAACTCGACCGCGATGTACCCGCCACCAAGAATGAGAATCGATCCCGGCAGACGCTCCAGATGGAAGGCCTCGTTCGAGGTTATGGCATGCTCGATCCCCGGAATGTCCGGCAGCATCGGCCAGCCACCGGTCGCGACCAGAATGTGGCGCGCGGTAAGTTGCCGCCCATCCTTCAGCAACCGGATGGCGTGCGCTCCATCGACGACGGCGCGGCTCGCGATGATTTCGACACGCGCGCGCTCAAGAGTGGCCCGGTAGGCCTTCTCGAGACGATCGATCTCCCTGTCCTTGTTGGCGATCAGCGCGGCCCAGTCGAAGCGCGGCCCGCCGTCGGGCGCCGCGAACGACCAGCCGAAACCCGTCGCGTCTTCGAACTCACCGCGAAAGCGGCTCGCGTAAACGAAGAGCTTCTTGGGCACGCATCCCCGGATGACGCATGTTCCCCCGACGCGATACTCCTCGGCGATGGCGACCTTGGCGCCATGACCGGCTGCGATGCGCGCCGCCCTCACTCCGCCCGAGCCCGCGCCGATGACGAAAAGATCATAGTCGAAAGTCGCCATCGGCGCCCAACTCCCATCTCACCGAGCCGCTCGGATGCACGCGTCCTGCCATGCCGTTTGCACCTGGCATCCTCGCAGGACTCGGCTTGTCGCGGCAAGGTCGCCGGCGACGGCAAACCCCCGCCAGGGCGCCCAGGCAACGGCCCTCGCCACGCTTGCGGGCGTCAGCGGGGACGCGGTTTCGCGCCCGGCCCGATGCGGCTCGTCGCATCGGGCCGAAACACGTTAGCGGGAACCGCTCGCAGGGGCCACCCGCGGAGGTCGGCGATCGCATGACCCGGCGCGTGGCGGTCACTCATTGGCCCAGTCCAGCTCAAGGGTCAAAAGGCCGCCGGGACCGGCCACGAAGGCCGTGTCGGCCATGCCGAGAAATAAGCCCGTCTCGATCACGCCCGGAATCATGTGCAGAGCCTCGTCAAGCAGCTCCGGCTCGTCGATGGCGCCGAACGCACAATCGAGGATGTAGTTGCCGCCGTCGGTGACCAGCGGCTGGCCATCCGCGCTCATCCGCAAACGGATCTCTCCGACACAGCCGGCATCCGAGGCCCGCTCCTCGACGAGGGCTCGGGTCGAGGCAAGTCCGAAGCGGACGACCTCCACGGGCAGCGGAAAGGCGCCAAGCTGTCGGACCCGCTTCGAGGCATCGGCTATGATCACCAGCCGGCGCGACGCGGCCGCCACGATCTTCTCGCGCAAGAGCGCGCCCCCGCCCCCCTTGATGAGGCGCAGCTCGTTGTCAAGTTCGTCGGCCCCGTCGACGGTCAGATCGAGCTCCGGCGTCTCGTCGAGCGTCGTCAGAGGAATCGCGAGAGCGTGGGCCTGGGCGCGCGTTGCCTCGGAGGTCGGCACGCATAGAACGTCGAGGCCGGCCTTGACGCGAGCCCCCAGGAGATCGACGAAATGCCTCGCCGTCGACCCTGTGCCGAGGCCGAGCCGCATGCCAGGCTCGACCAGCGCGACCGCTCTTTCCGCCGCCTGGCGCTTGTAGTGCTCGACGGACATCCGCCTCAGATCCCACCCATCAGCATGTACTTGAGCTCGACGAACCCGTCGATGCCGTGGCTCGACCCCTCGCGCCCGATCCCCGATTCCTTGACGCCGCCGAAGGGCGCAACCTCGGTCGAGATGATCCCCTCGTTGATGCCGACCATGCCGTATTCGAGCGCCTCGGCGACGCGCCACACCCGGCCGATGTCGCGCGCATAGAAGTAGCACGCGAGGCCGAACTCCGTGTCGTTCGCCATACGGATCGCCTCCTCCTCGGTCTTAAAGCGGAAGACCGGTGCGACGGGGCCGAACGTCTCCTCTCGGGCGCACTTCATGTCCGGCGTCACGTCTGCGAGGACCGTGGGCTCGAAGAAGTTCCCGCCCTTCTTGTGACGCTTGCCGCCGGTGACGATGCGGGCGCCCTTCTTCACCGCATCCTCGATATGCTCCTCGACCTTTGCGATCGCCGCCTTGTTGATGAGCGGACCTTGCAGCACCCCCGCCTCGGTGCCGTCGCCGACCTTCATCGCCGCGGCGGCCTTGGCGAGCTTCGTCACGAACTCGTCATAGACCTTATCCTGAACGAGAAGGCGGTTCGCGCACACGCAGGTTTGCCCGGCGTTGCGGTACTTGGAGGCCATGGCGCCTTCGACCGCCTTGTCGATATCGGCATCATCGAAGACGATGAAGGGCGCATTGCCGCCGAGCTCCAGCTCGACCTTCTTGATGGTGGACGCGGCCTGGGCCATCAGCACCTTGCCGATCTCCGTCGAGCCTGTGAACGTTATGCCGCGCACCTTCGGGCTCTTGGTCAGAACCTCGCCAATCTCGGCCGACTTGCCCGTGATGACGTTGAAAACACCCGGCGGCATACCGGCCTGGCGCGCGAGCTCGGCCAGAGCCAGCGCCGTCAACGGCGTCTCGGTCGCCGGTTTACAGACGACGGTGCAGCCGGCA
>CAYWBX010000121.1:0-7841 GCA_964456015.1 uncultured Hyphomicrobiaceae bacterium
GGGCTGGCAATCGACCCAGCGATTGCGCTCAAGCTCCGCAAGCGTTCCCCACCCCGAATGCCGGAGCGTCCAGTCGATGATCTCACGCGGCGTCATCTCGAAGCCCCAATGTCTGGCACCGACCCGCCGGGCGAGATCGACGATCACGTCATGATTGGAGCGGCACTCCCCTGGCGGATCGATCAGCTTCGGTCCGAACGCGATGTACTGATGCCCGCCCCCCTGATAGATGTCGTCGTGCTCAAGAAACATGGTGGCCGGAATGACGACGTCGGCCATTCTGGCGGTCGCCGTCATGAATTGTTCGTGTACGGCGACAAAAAGGTCGTCCCTTGCGAATCCCTTTTTGACCAGTCGCTGCTCGGGGGCAACCTGAACCGGGTTCATATTCTGCACGATCATCGCCGCGATCGGCGGACCGCCGGCTAGGTCAGATGGGTCGCCCGTGAGGATTGGTCCGATCCGGCTCATATCCAGCATGCGCGTTTTCGGGTCGAGAACGTCGCTGCCTTCGATCAGCGACTTATCCCACTTGAAGATCGCCCCGTTGTTGTGGAACGCCCCGCCGCCTTCGTGAAGCCAGCTCCCTGTGACAGAGGCGATGCACGAGGCCGCGTGCATGTTGTGCGCGCCATTATGCTGGCGCGTGAAGCCGTAGCCCAGCCGATAATACGTCCGAGGCGTGGTGCCGCACATCCGTGCGAAGGTCTCGATTTCCGCGACGGACAGCCCGGTAATCGCGGACGCCCACTCGGGGCTGCGCGATCTCAGATGCGATTCAAGCTCGCGGGGGCAATCCGTGTATTTTTCAAGATAGTCCCAGTTCGCGAAACCGTCGCGGAAGAGCACATGCATGACCGCGCAGGCGAGCGCGCCGTCCGTGCCGGGCTTGAGACACAAGGCCAGGTCCGCCTGCTCCATCGTGCCGTTCCGATAGACGTCGATGGCGACGATTTTCGCACCGCGCTCCTTTCGCGCCCGAACGGCGTGCGTCATGACATTGACCTGGGTGTTCACGGGATTTGTCCCCCAGATCACCACCATGTCGGCTTTTGCCATCTCCCGGGGATCTGGCCCAGCCAGTTTGCCCGTCCCCGCGATAAAGCCGGTCCAGGCCGGCGTGGTGCAAATCGAGGCGAACATCTGCGAGTAGCGCTTGGCATGCCGCAGCCGGTGGATGCCGTCCCGCATGACGAGCCCCATGGTGCCGGCGAAATAATAGGGCCACACCGACTCGCTTCCGAACTGTCGCTCCGCCTTGAGGAACGCCTCCGCAATGAGGCTCATGGCCTCATCCCAGGAGCACCGCTCGAATTGGCCGGAGCCTTTCGATCCTTTGCGCTTCAGCGGATGCAGCAGCCGATCGGGATGATGCACCCGTTCGGCGTACCGAGCCACCTTGTTGCAGATCACCCCGGCCGTATAGGTCTGGTCCTTGGCGCCGTGCACCTTGCCAATGCGATTGTTCCCGAGAAGTTCGATCTCGAGGGCGCACGTCGAGGGGCAGTCGTGCGGGCAGGCTGAGTAGCCGAGCGGAGTACGTCGTTGCATCGCGATGGTCCTGCTGTGAAAGCCCCGACCCGACTCTATCGGAGTTGCACGCGCGATCAATTCCTCGCGATGCCGGTTGGCGGCGCATGCCTGATCGACTATCTGCCTTTCCAGCTGCCTTGGTCGGAAGCCGCCAGACTCATTGGAGAGCACGCCATGAAAAAACATGTGTTTCTGGGGGCGATGGCCGGCGTTTTTGGGCCGTTTGCGAGCCCTGCGGACGCCTGCAGTCAGCGCGGACAGTTTTGCTCCTATCCCGCATGGGCGGCGAACGCCTTTGAAGCCCCTTGGAATCGGGTGCCGGGCTACAGTGCGTTGCCGAGCGAGAAGTCCTACGCCGTGCCGACGCCCGTGAAATACTACCCGGTTTACAAGCGAACCAAAGCCTATAGCCGTTAGACCTGATCGCCGGCTGCAACATCTGCTGGCGAGATGTGGTAGGGCGCCCTAGTCTTTCCCGCGGAGATGCTCAGCAACCGAGGGTGGGATGAAGGCCGTCGTATTGCACGCAGCCCGAGATTTGCGGGTCGAGGATGTTGCTGCCAGCGATCCCGGACCGAGGGAGGTTCGGGTTCGTATCGAAGCCGGCGGCATATGCGGCTCTGATTTGCACTATTACCATCACGGCGCCATCGGCACGTCGATCGTGCTGAAGCAGCCGATGATTCTCGGGCATGAGGTTGCTGGCATCGTCGAACGGATGGGCGACGCCGTTTCCGGTCTGCGAGCGGGCGATCGGGTCGCACTGTCGCCGAGCCGCCCGTGCAACCGCTGTCAATTCTGCCTCGCGGGCCTGCAGATGCACTGTCTCGACATGCGGTTCTATGGCAGTGCGATGCGCTTTCCGCATGTGCAGGGGGCGTTCCGTCAAGTCATCACAGCCGACGCAGGTCAATGTCATGTCGTGCCGGCAGACGTGTCGGCCGGCGAAGCCGCAATGGCGGAACCGCTAGCCGTTTGCCTGCACGCAGCGCGGCGCGCCGGGCCGCTCCTCGGCAAACGGGTGCTCGTCACCGGATCTGGCCCGATCGGCGCGCTCTGTGTGATCGCAGCGCGTCGCGCCGGGGCCGCCGAGATCGTGGCGACCGACATCTTGGACCATCAAGGACCGCTGATGCGCAAGCTCGGCGCCGACCGATTCATCAACGTCGCCCGTGAATCGGATGCGCTCGCGGCCTTCGCGGTCGGCAAGGGAACCTTTGACGTGGTCATGGAGGCGTCCGGCAACGACAAGGCGTTGGCGCAGGCCTTCGAGACATTGAGACCGCGCGGCGTCATCGTGCAGGTCGGACTCGGCGGGACCGCTACCTTGCCGCTCAGCACACTGGTCGCCAAGGAGTTCGATCTGCGCGGCACGTTCCGATTTCACGAGGAGTTCGCCCTGGCGGTGGAACTGATTGCAAAGCGACTCGTCGATGTGCGTCCGCTGATTTCGGCAACGCTCCCCTTCGTCTCCGCCCGCGAGGCGTTCGCGCTCGCCTCCGACCGCACCCGCTCGATGAAGGTGCAACTGGCCTTCACCTGACAAGGCACGAACATGACGGACCGCCCCCGGCGCTTCGCCTTCCTCATGTTTTCCAATTACGAGGAGCTCGATCTCATCGGCCCCTGGGAGATGGCAACGATGTGGCGCGACTATGCCAAAGGCCCGGAATGCTTCACGGTGAGCGAACGTGGCGGCTCCGTAAGGTGTGCGAAGGGGCTTGTGACAGTGGCCGACCACTCCTTCGCGAGCTGCGGTGAGTTCGACTACTTGCTGATACCCGGCGGGTTTGCGGCGTTCGACGAGGCCAAGAACGCGACCCTGATCGACTGGCTTCGCACGCGAGCTCGCTCGGCCCAGCACATCCTGTCGGTGTGCACCGGTTCGTTCATTTTGCAGGCAGCGGGTCTGCTTCACGGCCGACGGGCGACGACCCATTGGAAGGCGATGCCGCAGCTGGCAGAGTTCTCGGGCGTGACCGCCGTCAATCAACGATGGGTCCGGGACGGCAATATCTGGTCTTCCGTCGGCGTGTCGGCTGGGATTGACCTGACGCTCGCCTTCATTGCGGCCATCGATGGAGAAGACGCAGCCGCTTCTGTGCAGCACAACGCCGAATACTACCCCGATGGTCGAACTTATGGCCGCAACGCAAAGAACCTTCCCCGACGCGGCTGATCGCTGGAGCGAGCTTTGGCTCCCCCCGCTCCAACAGTTCGGAACCAAAGCGGAGGCGAAATGCAATTGCCGCCATGCCGGGCGCAAGTTGCT
This sequence comes from uncultured Hyphomicrobiaceae bacterium, assembly GCA_964456015.1. Taxonomy (GTDB): domain Bacteria; phylum Pseudomonadota; class Alphaproteobacteria; order Rhizobiales; family Hyphomicrobiaceae. The sequence goes on from CAYWBX010000121.1 coordinate 3,806, forward strand.
ATGGTCGGATCGATAGCTGCGAAGCCTCTGCGAAGTCCGCCGCCACTCATTGCCCTTCTCGATTCGGCGGACGCGGTTGACTGGCAGGACGGTAGGGATGCCCGATCGATGACACGCCGTTGCGCTCCTACACCAGCTGACCCTTGCTGACACGAAAGTCAGTCGGCGAGCCGCGGCAGAAACCCGGGGCGCTCTAATAGAGCCCTCGCTCGGCCATGATGCGACCCTGACGATCGGACTCCTCCTGCGTAAGCTCAACGCAGTGATCGGTCAGCATCTGCCCGTAGGTTGGCAGCAGGTCTCTGTTGATGTGCTTTTGAACATTCCAAAGGTCGGAGCGCACAAGCGCCTTGGCGCAATGCAGGAATGCTTCGTGAACTTCGATCAAAATGCCAACGATAGGAGCGCGCCCCCTGACGGCACAGTCGGCCAGCAGCCTTTGATCCGAGGTGATCCGTGCGCGCCCGTTGACCCGGAGGGTCTCGCCCATCCCCGGCACGAGGAACAGCATCCCGATTGCGGGATTCGCAAGGAGGTTCGACATGCTGTCGAGCCTGTTGTTGCCGATCCGGTCGGGCAGCAGAAGATGACGGTCGTCGATCACCCGGACGAAGCCGGGCGGATCACCCCGTGGCGACACATCCGCGCCCCCCGGTCCGAAAGTCGCAATCAGACAGAATGGCGAAAGCCCGATGATGCTGCGACAGTGCTGGTCGAGGCGCTTGAGCACTTTGTCGGTCGCCCGGCTCATGGGCGCCGGATGCATGGCTCTGAGCTGCTGCTCATCCTCGATGAAGCTGAGATCAGGCGGCAGCATGGCGGATCCCTCCATCAGACAGCCATCGATCGAGCCCGACGCCTCGACAGCGGCGGACGCGGTAATGCATCTTCGTATCAACGCGCGCAGATGAAAAGGACCATGCCGATGCAGCAGAACCCGCCCCCCATTCCCGTCTGGCGCTCCATGTTGTTCGTTCCGGTCAACGTCCCGAAGTTCGTCGAGACGGCACACACGCGCGGCTCTGATGCGGTGATCCTGGACCTGGAAGACAGCGTCCCGCCGTCGGAAAAAGCGACGGCGCGCGGACTGATCGCCGACGCGGCCCCGAAGGTGGCGCGAAGCGGGGCCGACGTCGTCGTGCGCATCAACCAGCCGCTGGAACTTGCCGTCCGGGACATCGAGGCTGCAATCTCGCCCGCAATCAGCGCACTCATGCTGCCCAAGGTGGACGGCGCCGGACACATCCGGCTGCTTGCGGAGCTCATCGACCGGGTGGAGGCCCAGAAGGGGATGCGCGTCGGCCACACCCGTCTCATGGCCTTGATCGAGACGCCTGCGGCCTTCGCACGCACGGAGGAGATCGCCGCCGCACATCCGCGTCTCATCTCAGTCGGACTTGGATCGGAGGATTTCGCCATGGAAATCGGCGGGGAGCCGGCCACCGACGTTCTGTTCTACCCGAAGCAGCGGGTCGCCATCGCTGCCGTCGCCAATGGATTGCTGCCAATGGGCGTCATTGGCTCGGTTGCGGACTTTTCCGATCTCGAGGGCTATCGCGCCTCTGCCCGTTTGGCGCGGCGCCTCGGGTTCCGCGGTGCCTCTTGCATCCATCCGAAGCACGTCGAAATTCTGAATGAGGAATTCGGCCCGAAACCCGCGGAAATCGAATGGGCGTCGAAAGTCATTGACGTCTACGAGAAGGCCAAGGCCGAAGGGCGAGCCTCCGTGAAGCTCGACGGCAAGATGATCGACATCCCGATCGTCATCCGCGCCGAGCGCGTGCTTGCTCATGCCGAGGCAATTCGGGCGCGCGCAAAGCGCCGCGTCGCGACCACTGGGTGAGACGACGTCACGTCCCTGGCCCGGCCGCCGTCACGATCAGCGGATGCGGTTCGTCGCGGTAGAGCGCATCGACCAGGTCGGAGCGGCGCGCGATCACAGCTCTCTGGTTGAGAGAACCTTTGTCGGTGATCTCGCCGGCATCGATCGAGGGTGGGTCGGCCGCAAGGGCAATGCGGGCAACTCGCGTTGATGCCCCAGGATTCTCGGCAGAATGGCGCAGAAGCGCCGACCTGACGTGATCGCGGATCGCATCCGACGCGAGAAGCGACCGGGCATCCCCTCCCGGCGCATGGGACGCGAGCCTGCGGCATTCCTCCAGGTCTGGAAACACCAGCGCCGCAACCTCATTGCGATCCTGGCCCACGATCACTGCGTCCCGCGCAATCGGCTGCAATGCAGCGAGCAGCTCCTGTCGCACCGGCCCGACGCTGACCCATGTGCCGGATGCCAGCTTGAAGTCTTCCGCTAGCCGCCCATCGAAGAGAAATCCCTTCTCCGGAGCGTCGCGATCGGCAAATCGTAGCGCATCGCCAAGGCAGTAGAACCCTTCCTCGTCGAAGGCCGCAGCCGTCTTCTCGGGCTCGCGCCAGTATCCAGGAGTGACGTTCGGCCCCATGATCCTTGCCTCGAGCTTCGCGCCGTTTGGCACCAGCTTGAGCGTGACCCCGGGAAGCGGAAGACCGACGTTTCCAGGTTTTGCCGTCTCGAGCGTATTGACCAGCGCGGCCGGCGCCGTCTCCGTCGCACCGTAGGCGGTAATCAGAGGCACCTCGACCCCGGTAACCTGCTTCGAAAGGGTCAGCAGCTCCGACCGAAGTTGCGGCGGCAGGCTGGCGCCGGAGCAGAATGCAAATCTCAATCGACTGAAGAATGTCGCGCACAGCGCCGGGTCCTTGCGTAAAGCGACAAGCAGTTCCTCGTAGCCCTTCGGCACATTGAAATAGTGCGTTGGCGAAACGTCGCGCAGATTGCGAATTGTCTCGCCCATTCCGGTCGGCGTAGGGCGTCCCCCGTCTATGAAAAGCGTGCCGCCGTTGTTGAGCACGAGACCGAAATTGTGATTGCCGCCGAAGGTGTGGTTCCACGGCAGCCAGTCGACGAGAACCGGTGGCGTCTCGGCGAGCTCCGGCAACCAATGACTGAGCATCGCCTGGTTTGCCATGAGCATGAGCTGGGTGGTGATGACGCCCTTCGGCGCGCCGGTCGATCCGGATGTGAAAAGAATCTTGGCGATGGCATCGGGGCTGATGGCCGAGACCGCGCGAGCGACGGCTTCGTCATCGGCCTGCACCTCCAGAGCGACGAAGGGAGTCGTAGCCCGACCTCCTGCCGCCTCGCCGTCGCGGGTCACAATCTCGGTGTGCGGACTGCACGTCGCTTCTATTGCGGCCGCGAACGCTCGGCCGTCCGCTGCATAGACGACCTGTGGCGCAAGTTGCGCAATGATCTGCTTCAGCTTCGTGAAGTCTCTGGACATGAGGGAGTATGCCGGCGAAAGCGGGGCATACGGCACCCCGACCGTCATGGCGGCGAGCGCAAGCTTGGCGTGCTCGACGTCGTTCCCGGAAAGAATCGCGATCGGCCGCTCCGGCGACAGGCTCCGCGCGAGCAATGCAGTCGCAACCCGCGCGACGCAAGCTGACATCTCGGCGTAGGATACACACCGCCAGCCGCCTCCACTGTCGCGCTCCGCGATGAATGTGCGATCGGGTGTGCGCTCGGCCCAGTGCCGAAGTCGGTCCGGCAGAGGCCGGGCGAGTGTTGGCAAAGGCTCGGTGGAGCGAATGACAATCGAACCGTCATCGCGCACTTCCTTTGCAACTTTCAATGATCCGAAGCTTACGACCGGTCGACCCGCAGACCGCACCGAGACCCTCCCAAGCTCCCTCTGGCGGCGCTCGCCGCCCCCTCGACGCACGTCCGCGACGATTGAATCCGCGAAGCCGGATCTTGGCAACCCTCAAGTCGCGATGCGCTTGGCCACCGTCCGATCAGGACGCCAAAGCCGTTTGCTCCATGCGCAGCCGCTTCGCCCGTCGCCGCTGGACGGAGGAAGGGATCTGCATCGCCTCGCGATACTTGGCGACCGTGCGGCGTGCGATTTCGATTCCTTCATTGCCGAGCAGCTCGACCAGCTTGTCGTCGGAGAGGACTGTTGTCGGGGTCTCCGCGTCGATCAGGGCCTTGATGCGA
>CAYWBX010000122.1:0-7833 GCA_964456015.1 uncultured Hyphomicrobiaceae bacterium
CGGCATGCGTCCGCCCTTCTTCAGGTTGCACGGGGCGCAAGCCGCAACCACGTTGTCCCAACGGGTCTGACCACCCCGCGAGCGCGGGATGAGGTGATCGAAGGTCAGATCCTCTTTCGAACCGCAATACTGGCACATGAAACGGTCGCGAAGGAACAGATTGAAACGGGTAAAGGCCGGGTAAAGTGCTGGTTTGACATACGTCTTGAGGGAAACGACGCTCGGAATTCGAATTTCGAACGTTGGGCTTCGCACGACCCGGTCATATTCGGAGACGATGTTCACACGATCGAGAAAGACCGCTTTGATCGTCTCCTGCCAACTCCACAGCGAGAGGGGATAATAGCTGAGCGGCCGGAAATCCGCGTTCAACACCAGGGCCGGGCAGTTCTCCGGCGATGCGGCGCGTGCAGTCACGAGGTCAGTCCTGACAGTTCCCTGTCCGAATCGCACTCGGAGCCCTTGAGACGGCGCGGATACTAGCCCTATGTGTCAGCGATGTGAAGCCCACCATATCTGCGCACCCAATCCGCTGAAATCAGAGCCCATTTGACGCTTTCCCGTGCCCCGGGGAACGCGCCTCAGATCAAGGCTTCGCAGGCGGCCTCAAGCTCGTGTCGGAAACGCGGATGTGCGATCGCCGCCAGCGCCCGGCCCCGCTCGCGCACCGTGCGCCCGCGCAGCTCGGCGATGCCGTACTCGGTGACAACGATGTCGGCATCGCTGCGCGAGGTGGTCACGATGGCGTCTGCGAGGCGCGGAACGATGCGCGAGACCCTGCCCTCCTGCGCCGTCGATTCCAGGGCGACAATCCCGCGCCCGTCCCGTGCGCGCAGGCAGCCCCGCATGAAGTCGGCATGGCCGCCGACCATTCCAAGGTGACGGCCGCCTGCAACCTCGGCGTTCATCTGTCCGGTGAGATCCACCTCGAGCGCGGAGTTGATGCCAACCAGCTTGGGGATCTGGGCGTGCACGAGATTGTCATGGGTATAGCGCGGCGAACGCAGGCGGAGCGCCGGGTTGCGATGGGCGAAGCGATAGAGCCGGTCACTGCCGAGCAGACCGGCCGTAACGGTGAGCCCAGCGTCGATCGGCTTGCGGCGGTTCGTGATGACCCCCGCCTCGATCAGGTCGACGACCCGGTCGCCGATGGTCCCGCTGTGGACACCCAAGTCCCGCTTTCCGCCGAGCGCCGCCAGAATGGCGTCGGGCAAGGCGCCGAGGCCAACCTGCAGCGTGGCGCGGTCCGGAACAAGGCGCGCCACATGCGCGCCGATCGCCGCCGCGACATCGCCACCGCGGCCGGGCCGCAACTCGATGAGCGGACGATGGGTGCGCACCACGTGGTCGACGTCTCCCGCCTCGACAGCCGTCTCGCCGAAGGTCTCGGGCGCCGCCTCGTTCACTTCTGCGACGACGATGCGGGCGCGCGGCAAGGCATCCGCGAGATAGTCGACCTGCGGGCCGAGGTTAAAGCCGGCGCCGGTCGGCGCAAGCATGATGAGCACGACATCGATGCGCACCTTTCCGTCGCGCACAAGATCCGGCATCGCCCCGTAGTGAACGGGGAGCACGTCGAGCAGACCGGCTTCCTGAAACCGGCGGTTGGTGGCCGCGCCGCCCAGTGCCGCGACGTGCATCCGCCCGGCGAGGCGCGTCGCATCGAGCGTCCGGGTGAGGCCGAGATTGGCGAGCCCCCGGCAGGACGGCAGTCGCGGCGCCGCCGCATTGAGCGCCGCGAGCAACGCCGTCGGCTCGGCGGCAGCCCCTCCCCAGGCAACAGTATCCCCAGCGCGCACGAGCGCCGCGAGATCGACGGCGTCAGTCATACTTCGCCTGCCTCTTCCCAAGGAAGGCCGCGACACCTTCCTTGAAGTCTGGGCTTGCGCGCACGCGGTCACCGAGCTCCTGATCCAACGCCTCGCGCGCGAGCGCGTGATCGGCGGCCATGCCGCTGACCTGCCGCTTGACGGCCTGGACCGCTGCGGGACTGTTACGCGCGATGGCGGCCGCAGTCGCAAGGACGTGCTGCAGAAGATCGCCGGCCGCGACAATCTCGTTGATGAGCCCGATCCGCAGCGCGTGCGCGGAGTCGACGAGCCGGCCGGTCAGCAGCAAGTCCATGGCATGGACGTGGCCGATCTGGTGCACGAGCTTCACGGCTGCGCCGCCAAAGGGGTAAATAGCGTAGCGCACCTCCGGAAGGCCGAAGCGGGCGTGTGGTGCCGATGCTCGGATGTCGGTTGCAATCAAGAGCTCGACCCCGCCCCCGGCACAATCGCCGTTGACGGCGGCAAGGATCGGCTTGGAAAAAGGTGTCGTCTTCAGCAAGGCGCGATTGACGGCGCGAACGGTCTCGGGACCAGCAGTCAGGTCGCCGCCGATGTCGGCTCCGGCGCAGAATCCCTTTTCTCCCGCGCCCGTGATAACGATCGCCCGACACTGCGGATCGTCTTCGAGACGGTCCCACAGATCAGCCAGCTCCTTGAGCATCTCGCGCGACATGGCATTGCGCTTCTGCTGGTTGTCGAGCGTGATGAGCGTGACGTGACGCGTGGCCTCGCGAACAATCAGCGGCATCCGTTGGTCTCCTGCGCTTTGGTGTGAGCCGAGCGCCATCAAAACTGCATGTGCCGCCCGCCTGCGCGCGAGTGGACAGGACCGCGGCCTCATCGATAAGGTCCCGACGAAACATCTTAGCCACATGCCGTTGGCGATCCATACCCATGCGGGCGCCCTTCAGCCGGACCATATCGGAATTGCTTCTTGAGCAGGCGCAGCGCGCTCCCGAGGCGGCCCTTGCCATCGGCGCGAAGGAAAGCGTGAGTTATCACGCCATGGCCGAGCGCATGCGGAGCGTTGCGGGCGGACTGGCGCGCGCGGGCATCCGGCGCGGCAGCCGGGTCGGGCTTCTTGCGACCAACCGCATCGAATGGCTCGAGGTGTTCTTCGGGGCCGCCGCGCTCGGCGCCACCATCGTGCCGTTCAGCACATGGTCAACGGCGCACGAACTCGCCTATCTTCTCGAAGACTCTAAGACCGATATTCTTTTCACGCTCGCGCACGCCGGCGATCGCGACTTCGCCGCCGACCTCGAGGCGTTGCGCGCGGCGCGTGCGCCGGGACTGCCCGGCCAGATCGTGCTCATGGACGCGGACCGCCGCGACGGCTTCCGGCCATACTCCGAGATCGCGCGCGGCGATCCGGTTGGCGCGTTGCCGCCGGGGGCCGGTCCGAGCGCCGCCGACGTTCTCGTCATTCTCTACACGTCCGGGTCGAGCAGTCGGCCGAAATCGGTACCGCTCCTTCAGCACGGCATCATCGAGAACGGCTTCAACATCGGCGAGCGCCAGGGGCTTGCGCCTGGCGACCGCGTGCTCGTCGCAGTGCCGCTCTTCTGGTCCTACGGCGTCGCCAATGCCCTGCCGGCGATTCTCACGCACCGGGCGACAGTCGTTCTGCAGGAGCGGTTTGCAGCCGGGGGCGCGCTTGAGCTCATTGAGCGGCATGGCTGCACCGCGCTTTACACCCTGCCGGCGATGACAAACGCCCTTGTCGCCCATCCCACGTTCGCCCCGGAACGGACCCGCACGCTGCGAACAGGCGTCACCATCGGCAGCCCGCAGGACGTCTTGAAGGCGGCCGAACTCCTGGGCGCGCGTGACATCTGCAACATCTACGGCAGCACCGAGACCTACGGCAATTGCTGCGTGACGCCCCACACCTGGCCGCTCGAGGAACGCGCCGTGTCGCAAGGCCCGCCGTTGCCCGGCGTCAGCATCCGGATCCGACATGCCGAAACGGGCGAGCTGCTTGCGGCCGGCGAGATCGGCGAGGTCGAGGTCAAGGGGTATCTGACCCCGGGCTACAGCGGCGCCAGCAGCGTCCACAACGCGCAGGTCTTCACCTCCGACGGGTTCTTCCGCACTGGCGATCTCGGCAGCCTCGATCCAGCCGGACGTTTCCGGTACGCAGGGCGAAGCTCGGAGATGATCAAACGCTCAGGAATCAACGTCTCGCCGGCCGAGGTCGAGGAGGTGCTGCAGCAGCACCCGGACGTCGGGCTTGCCGGCGTGACGGGCATCCCGGACGACGTGCGCGGCGAAATCATAGTCGCGTTCGTCGTCGCGAGGCCGGGCGCGACGGTCGATCCCCAGACGCTCGCCCAGCACTGCCGCGCAAAGCTCTCGCGCTACAAGGTCCCCGACCGCATCGAGCTGCGCGACGCCTTACCACTCACACCGACCGGCAAGCTCATGCGGCGCGAGCTCAAGGCCATCGCGGAAGCATCGCAGGCCTGACTGTCCGGTCGGGGCCGATGAGCTCCGGCGCACGTGCGCCAAACACAGGAGGCCGCCCATGCGTGCCGTCGTCTGCCGCTCCCTTGGGAGCACCCGCAATCTCGAGGTCGCCGACATGCCCCGGCCCAGGCTCGGGGCCAAAGAGGTCCGCATCGGAGTAAAGGCCGCAGGCGTCAACTTTCCCGACATTCTGATGGTCGAGGGCAAATATCAGGTGAAGCCGGAGCTGCCGTTCATTCCCGGCCTCGAAGTCTCTGGAACGGTGCTTGAGACGGCGCCCGGCGTCACGCACGTCAGACGGGGCGACCGCGTGCTGGCGTTCGCCCGCAAAGGGGGCGGTTTCGCCGAAGAGGTGGTCCTGCCTGGCGCGATCGTGACGCCGATCCCAGAGACGATGGACTTCGTCACCGCTGCCGCCTTTCCGGTCGCGTATGGCACCGCACATTTCGCGCTCGAGCATCGCGGACGCCTTGCGGCGGGAGAAACGCTCCTGGTCCTTGGCGCGGCCGGCGGGGTCGGCGTCGCGGCCATCGAAGTCGGCAAGCTGATGGGGGCCCGGGTGATTGCCGCCGCCGGCGGGGCCGAGAAGCTCGCCATCGCGCGCCACCACGGCGCCGACGACGTGATCGACTACAAGGCCGAGAACCTGCGCGACAGACTGCGCGAGCTGACCGGCGGAAAGGGCGTCGACGTGGTTTTCGATCCCGTGGGTGGCGCCGCCTTCGAGGCGTGTGTACGCGCCATCGGCTGGGAGGGGCGCATCCTGGTCATCGGCTTTGCCTCGGGCGACATTCCGAAGGTCGCGACCAATCTCATCCTGGTGAAGAACTTTTCGGTCGTTGGAGTCGTCTTTGGCGAGCACAGTTGGCGGTTTCCCGACGATACAAGAGCACGGCTTCTGCGATTGCTCACGCACTATCAGGCGGGAGCCCTGAAGCCCCGCGTATGGAAGACGTACCGATTCAACGATGTGGCGGCAGCCCTCGACGACATGGCCGGGCGGCGGGTCACGGGCAAGATTGTCCTTACGCCCTGACCCGCGGCGCCTGCTCCCGCTGTCCGCGGATTGCTCGAGGACCGGCTCGCGCCTGCAGACCGCCGCGAGCAATGGCGGTGCAACACGGCAAGCCCCGAGTTGCCTGAAAAACCCTTCCGGCCCCATAACATACAGTGAACACGAATCGAGATGTGGCGGCTTCGCCACTCTGTATTGTCAATACCCCTGAAAGAGCTGGCTTCGACTTGTGGCGGCAAAACTGCCCATAGTATGAAGAGGCCAGTCAGGCACGACATGTGGGCCTTCGGTCCCAGGCATGGTAAGTGCCGCGTCATGGAAGAGCGTCGGGCCGCCATTTTGGGGTCCGCCTGCCTTCTAAGACGGGCTGAGTTGGCGCCCGTCAGACAGTTCCAGCGTCAGTCAGTCGTGAGTTCGTCTCCGGTGCCGATCCATCCGTCGCGGCCCGCGTGCGGTCATGCATGCGCGTCGAGGTGACAGGCGATCGCTTCCGGTCATGGGTCGGAGTCTGCCCGGCGCAGGCTCTGTCGCACTTCTCACCGAGAGGGCGATTGATGTCGTGGAACGATGAAAGAGTGGAGCTCCTGAAGAAGCTTTGGAGCGAGGGCCTCAGCGCCAGCCAGATCGCAAGCCGCCTCGGCTCCGTCACGCGAAACGCCGTCATCGGCAAGGTGCATCGGCTTGGGTTGTCGGGGCGCGCGACGACCTCTCGGATGAAGACCCACCGCCAGCGCCCGCGCGCCAATCCGGTGAAGAAGCTGGCCAAGCCGCGCTTTGCAAGCGTTGGCAATCCGGCCGTTCGGACGTTGTTCCAGGGAGATGCCGAGCCCTACGTGCCGCCGGCCGAAGAACTCGTCATTCCGCCCGCCGAGCGCAAATGCATCCAGACCCTGCTCGAGAACCACTGCCGCTGGCCGATCGGCGACCCGCAAGAGGAAGAGTTCCATTTCTGCGGAAAGACCAAGGTCACGGGCCTGCCCTACTGCGAATTCCATGCCCGCCGGGCTTTCCAGCCGCCGCAATCGCGGCGCGGCGGCAGCGGATACGTGCGTCGTGACGTCGCCTCGCCCGTCGTAGCGCCGCACGCGCCGGCAGCCGCGACGGAAGCTCCCGCGTCAGATGACGCGGCGGCTGCACCGAAGGAGCCCGTTGACGTCTGATCGCGTCGCATGTTGAAGGCCCCGTGCGAGGAATCTCCGGGGCACTTTGGGCGGAGAACCGGAAGCGGGGAGGGGGCCCGCTTCCGGTTTTCTGTCACGTGCGCACGGGCTTGAGGTGCCTGCCCGAAGACCAGGATTGGCGGCAACCCTGCCCGGAACTACGCGTTGCGGAAATGGCCGGCGGTGCCACAATCCGCCGCCAGGGCGCAACGAATGCGGCGGGCCGCAAGCCATGGCAAAGACCGACAAATCCCGAAGTGCCGTACGGCCTCACGATGTTCAGCGGCTCGGCGATTTCGACATCGACGACCCCAAGCTGCCGAAATGGCTCGCGGAGGCGGCGTTTGCCTCAGGGCGCTATCCGCACTCCAAGAAGCTGTCCCGCACCGACTTCGAGCAGGCTCTGCTGCAACTGCAAATCGAGCTCCTGAAGCTGCAGGCGCATGTCGCGAAGTCCGGCGAGCGCGTGCTCGTTCTCTTCGAGGGACGCGATGCCGCCGGCAAGGGCACTTGCATTGCTCATTTCCGCGAGCACCTCAACCCGCGCCGGGCCCGCGTCGTGGCTCTGACCAAGCCGACCGAAACCGAGCGGGGCCAATGGTACTTCCAGCGCTACGTTGCACACTTACCGAGTGCGGGCGAGATCGTGCTCTTCGACCGGTCCTGGTACAACCGGGCGGGCGTCGAGCGCGTAATGGGCTTCGCAACTCCCGATCAGATCGCGGACTTCCTGCGCGAGGCGCCCGAGCTCGAAGGGATGCTGGTGCGCGAAGGGATCCGGCTTTTCAAGTTCTACCTCGAGATCGGGCGCGAGATGCAGCTGCTGCGCTTCCATGAGCGCCGACACGATCCGCTGAAGCAGTGGAAGATCACGGATATCGACATCGCGGCCATGGCGAAATGGTCCGATTACACGGCAGCGAAGGAGGAGATGTTCCGCTTCACGCACACGGCCGTGGCGCCGTGGACAGTCATTCTGGCGAACGATCAGCGACGCGCGCGACTCGAGGCGATCCGCATCGTGCTGGACCGGCTGATCTACGACGGCAAGGACGCCAAGGCGGTGGGTGAGATCGACCGGCGCATCGTCGGCAGCGGGCCGGAGTTCTTTTATGGCCGGGGATAGCGTCGATCCCGGCGGCTAACGGCGCTTCGGTTGCGCCGGCTCGTCGGATGTCTGAGCGAGCAGGCGATCGAGACGAACGCGCGCCAGTCGCGATCCGCGCGCGGCAGCCTCGGCGGCCCCCCCCAGTGAGGCTGCCGCCACAGCCATCGACGTGAACCCGTTCGCCGAACCTTCCGCACAGCCTGGCGTTGAGTCGTCGGGCGAACCGATAACCGAGCCGGCAGCCGAGTC
>CAYWBX010000123.1:0-7829 GCA_964456015.1 uncultured Hyphomicrobiaceae bacterium
GGGAGTGCGGCCGCCTTCTTCTCGGCCTCCGACATGCGGGCGTCGCGGTTTTCCTTCGCCATGACGCGCAGGGCCTGACCGACGGGCGTGCCATAACGCTCCGCCTGGATCAGCGCCGTCGCTACGGCCTTGATGCCGGCGATGCCCGTACGCTTGCCGAGGTTTTCGAAGGCGATCCGGCGATCCTGCAAGTAGGACAGCTCCGCGGTCGTCAAGCTGAACTCCTCGGCGAGCTCCAGCGACTGGCTGACCACTTCCTTCGAGACCTTACCGAAGGCGGCCTCGATCGACATGCCGGCCTGCACGCAGATCAGAAGCATGTCCAGACTGTCCGGAAAGGCCTGCGATATCGCGGTCTGACGGCGCTGCACCAGATTCTGAATGAACATGTTCGGGAGGTAGAATCCAAGGTAGCCCGCGCCGATGGCGATGCCGAACTTCACGATCGGCGGGTAGTCCATGCGCGCAATGAAGAAGAGGTAGCCGAGGACCACCAGGAAGGTGCCGATGGGCGCGATGACCCGAAACACCATGTACGTGACCAGCGGCGCCTGACCGCGCAGGCCGGCCATCTTGAGCTGGTTCTTGATCTCCTCCGATTCGAAGGCGCTGCGCAGGTTGAGCTGATCGACGATCTGCTGCATGAAGCCCTTCGGGATCTGCCGCAGGCGTCCGCCGCCGGTCTCCTTCTGCAGCTCGGACAGGCGGGCGGTGCGCATCTTGTCGCGCTCGGTCGCCATCACCTTCATGCGCTGGCTCATGCGATCGGTCTGCAAGAGCGGCATCGCGATCGTCAAGACCGTGACGAAAGTGGCGATTGCCGCCAGCAGCGTCACGATGAACTCGGGATTCGTTACGGTATCGACGATTTCCATGGCACTCGACTTTCAATCTCGAAACCCGCTCGGCGCCGGCAGGGACGCCGAACCCGACGCGATCAGTATTTGAAGTTGATCATCTTGCGCATGATCAGGACGCCACAGGTCATCCAGACGGCCGCGATCATGAGGAGGAACTGCCCCGTCTTCAGTCGGAACAGCAGCATGATGTAGTCGGGCGTCGTGATGTAGACCATGCCCATGACGATAAAGGGCAGCGCGGCGAGCACGGCCGCCGACGCCTTCGCCTCGGCGGAGAGCGCCTTCACCTTGAGCTCCATTCGCTTGCGATCGCGCAGGACGCCGGAGAGGTTGCCCAAAGCCTCGGACAGGTTGCCGCCGGCTTGAGCCTGGATGCCGATGACGATGCCGAAGAACTTCACCTCGGGCAGCGGCATGCGCAGCATCATGCGCTCGAAGCACTCCTGGAGGGGCACGCCGACGCGCTGGTGCTCGACGACCTCCTGGAACTCCTCCTTGATCGGCGAGGGGCTCTCGCGGGCGATGATGCCGAGACATTCGTTGAGCGGCAGCCCCGACTTGACTCCGCGGACGATGACGTCAATGGCGTTGGCGAACTCCGCCGTGAACTTCTTCTGGCGGCGCTTGGTCAGCTTGGCAACGACGAAGCGCGGGATGCCGAACGCCGCCACGAAGGCGACGGCGACCGGAACGAGCGGCGTCAGGTTCGGCAGAGTCACAAAGACGCCGACGCCCGAAGCGAGACCAACGATGGCGCTGACAATCCAGAAGACATTGGGCGTGATGTCGAGTCCGGCACGCTGGAGCTGGAGGCGCAGCGTCACCTTCTCCTTGGATTTCTGTCGATCCTCAAGGTCCTTGAGCGTCTCGGCCACCTGCTTGCGGCGATGCGATGTCTCTTCCTCCTTGGCCCGGCGCTGCGTCCGCACGGACTTGCTTTCGGTCACGCCCTTTACGCGCTTTTCGGCCTTCGCCTCGCCCGAAAGATACGGGTAGGCGAACACATAGATCGCCCCGCCGAGGCTCACAGCGACCAGAATGGCGAGCGCTGCCTGGACGGTTTCAGGGGACAGATCAGCCATGGTGCTCACCCAGCGTGTTACCGTGCCTGTCGCGAACCTCGGCAGAAGCCAGCGCTTCGGCGAGGCGTGTGGTCTCGCCGTAGTACTCCGCGCGATCCCAGAAGCGCGGGCGGGCGATGCCCGTCGAACGATGGCGGCCAATGATCTTGCCGTTGGCGTCCTCGCCGGTGATCTCGAAGACCATCAGGTTCTGCAGCGTGACGACCTCGCCTTCCATGCCCACCACCTCGGTGATGTGGGTGATCTTGCGCGAGCCGTCGCGCAGGCGGGAGGCCTGGACGATGATGTCGACCGAGCCCGTGATCATTTCACGAATGGTCTTGGTCGGCAGCGAGAAGCCGCCCATCATGATCATCGATTCCATTCGGCTGATGGCCTCGCGCGGACTGTTGGCGTGCAGCGTTCCCATCGAGCCGTCGTGACCGGTATTCATGGCCTGGAGGAGATCGAACGCCTCCGGGCCACGCACCTCGCCGACGATGATGCGCTCGGGACGCATACGCAGGCAGTTCTTGACGAGATCGCGCATGGTGATCTGGCCCTCGCCCTCAAGATTCGGCGGACGCGTTTCGAGCCGGACCACATGCGGCTGCTGGAGCTGCAGCTCCGCCGAATCCTCACAGGTGATGATGCGCTCGTCGTTGTCGATGCAGCCCGACAGACAGTTGAGCAACGTCGTCTTGCCCGACCCCGTACCGCCAGAGACGATGACGTTGCATCGGACGCGGCCGATGATCTCGAGCAGCGTCTTGCCGGCAGGCGAGATCGAGCCGAACTTGACGAGCTGATCGAGCTTCAGGCGATCCTTCTTGAACTTACGGATGGTGAGCGCGGGCCCGTCGATGGCGAGCGGCGGCGCGATGACGTTGACACGCGAACCGTCGGGCAGACGCGCGTCGCAAATCGGGCTCGATTCGTCGACGCGGCGACCGACCTGGCTGACGATGCGCTGGCAGATGTTCATGAGCTGCGCATTGTCGGCAAAGCGGACACCGGTCTTCTGGACCTTGCCACCGACCTCTATGAAGGTGGCGTTGGCTCCGTTCACCATGATGTCCGCGATGTCGTCGCGGGCGAGCAGAGGCTCAAGGGGACCGTAACCGAGGACGTCGTTACAGATGTCCTCGAGGAGCTCCTCCTGCTCCGCGATCGACATCACGACGTTCTTCAGCTGGATGATCTCGCTCACGATGTCGCGGATCTCCTCGCGCGCCGCCGCCGCCTCGAGCTTAGCGAGCTGCGTGAGGTCGATCGTGTCGATCAGCGCATTGAACACCGTGGTCTTGACGTCATAGTACTCCTCGGAGTGCTTGCGCTGCGGCTCCACCAGCTCCGGCCTCGGCGGCGGAGGGGCGGCGGCCGCAGATTTCATCTCTGCGGCCGGCGCCGGCATGGTGCCGGTCTGCGGCGAGACCACCCGCTTCGGCGCCGACGGATCACCCGAACGTCTGCCAAACATCCGATGCTCTCCTTACACTACCGCTTGAGCTTCAGTTTCTCGAGGAACGGCGCGAGCGCGGATTTCTTCTCGACGCGCACCTCTCGCCGTCCGGTCAATACGTTGGCGATGTCTCGGAACAGAGGCGCTGCCTTCGCCTTCGGCGACATTTCCTCGATCATCTGTCCGTTATTGGCCGCCTGCCCAAACGTCTCGGCGTCAAACTCGATCACCGCGATCGCCTTGGTATCCAGCGCCGCCTCGAACTCCTTGATCGGGATCTCCGGCCGTTTGGCCATCCCGAGCATGTTGATCACGAGCTTCGGCGGCGGGTCGTTGAGACGCGCCTGCTTCAGCATGTCCATCATGTTCTTGGCGTTGCGGAGGTTGGCGAGATCGGGGGCCGCGGTAATGACGATCTCGTCCGCCTGCCCAAGGACGCGCCGGGTCCAGCCCGTCCAGATGTGGGGAACGTCGACCGTCACGTAGGGAACGTTCTGCCGGACGACATCGAGAACGATGTCGCAGCTGTCAGCCGTCAGGTCGTACTCGCGGTCGAGGGTGCCCGGGGCGGCGAAGATCGACAGATGCTCGGTGCACTTGGTCAGCAGCCGGTCGAGCAGCACCTCGTCGAGGCGCTCAGGGCTGCCCAGTGCCTCATAGATTCCCTGCACGGGGTCCTGATTGAAATCCAGACCCGCGGTGCCGAAGGGCAGATCGAGATCCGCAATCACGACCGACGACTTCATCTGCTCGGAGAGGCACCAGGAGACATTGTGGCAAATGGTCGAGGAACCGACGCCGCCTTTGGCGCCGACGAAGGCGAAGACATGGCCGACCGGATCGGACTGGGGATCGTTGTAGAGCGCGGAGATGCTCTCCATGATCTGCATCGGCGAGACCGGAGCGATCATGTATTCGCTGACGCCGCGCTTCAGCAGCTCGCGATAGAGCACGACGTCGTTCATGTGCCCGATGATGAGCACCTTGGTGCCGGCGTCGCAGTACTCGGCAAGGCGGTCGAGCTCGTTCAGGAGCTCGGCGCGCGGCAGATGGGACTCGATGATGATCAGGTTCGGCGTCGGGCTTTCCTGATAGTGAGCCACGGCAGCCGCCGCGCCTCCCATGTGGACAGAGACATGCGCCTTGGCCAGACGCCTGTCCTCCGAAGCGATCTGCAGCGCCTCGGACGTGTCACCCGACTCACAGAATGCCTGGATGGAGATGCGCGGGATCGGTCGCGCCTGGGCCCTCGCTTCCTCCATCGTCTCTTCGCTGGCGGCGGCGACCTCTCGACCCGTGGACGGCAATGCTGCTTGTTTCATGATGCTGCCTCCAGACTCAGTTTGCGCCCTTGACCTGGACGCGCTCGTCCTGGTCCTTCCGGGCGATCGTGGACTCGCCGCGCGTGAACTTGTCCCACTGCACGTCACGACGCTCGGCAACGGCCGGCGTCATCGTTCTCGGGCCCAGGAGATCGGCCGGGTTCGCTACCTGCGCGGCGAAATTGCGCTGCGTGGCGCAACCAAGGTTCGGATGCGGCAGGTTGCGCGTGTCGGCGCTCAGGTTCTGCGGCCACTGGCCACACGTCGGACCTTCCGCGATGAAACGGGTATAGGAGATCCGGATCGGGGGCTGCGGATCGCCTTCGGCCCGGTAGGGCTCGACGCTGATCCGGGTCTCATCGAGGCTGTAATCGCGCAGGATCTCGCGAACGTCACCGACCGACTGGAGCGCGGCGACCTCATTCGGCGCACCGGTTGGCACGCTCACCGTGATGCGGCCGTTGCCCGTATCGCCGCTGCGGTACTTGTTGAGGAAGCTGATCAGCTGGGAGCGCTGGCCCGGATTGAGCCCGTGCGAGCCTCGGGCAACCCGAAGACTGAGATTGGCCGGCTGCTGCGATACCACGATCGGATGACGCTGAGAGGCGTCGAGCAGAGTCCAGCCGGCAACGTGGCCGCTGTCCTCGCCCGGCCTGCAGGCGGTGAGCGACAAGGCCGCCGCCCAGACACAGACGGCCCGCAGCGCCGCCGGCACAACACGGGCATTGAGGTGAGCCCGGACTTTCCTCGAAGCAGTCATGTCTCGTCTCCTACACTCCGGGTCTTAGTCAACGATGAAGCCGATCTGGCCGTCCTTGATGCCGCCGCCGACGATGGTGTCGGCCTTCTTGCCGTAGACGCGGTTCATGTGACCGAGAAAGTTGGACTTGAGGTCGGACGCCGGCGCGAGACCGTCGGTCGAACGCGCGAGGTTCTGCCGCGCGGTCGGGCGGACGATGTATGGGGTCACCATGACCACGAGCTCGGTTTCGCGTTTGACGAAGTCCTGCGAGCGGAAGAGCTTGCCGAGGACCGGCAAGTCCTTGAGCCCCGGGAGCCCGTCGATGTTCTTGCGGGTGTCATCGGAAAGGAGGCCGGCCAGTGCGAGCGTTCCGCCAGAGGGAAGCTCGACAGTCGATTTCGCCTGCCGCTTCTTCAGAGCGGGGAGCTGGAAGCCCGAGATCGAGATGGAGCCGGCGTCGGTAAGCTCGGAGACCTCGGTCTCGATCTTCAGGTTGATGCGGCCTTCGGAAAGAACTATCGGCGTGAACGCCAGGCCGACACCGAATTCCTTGAACGTGATGCCGACCTGACCGGCATTGACCGAGACCGGGACCGGAAACTCGCCGCCGGCGAGGAATTTCGCCGTCTCGCCGGAAATGGCGGTGAGGTTCGGCTCGGCCAGCGTCTTGATCAGGCCGTTGCGCTCCATCATGCGCATGGCGTGGGCAAGGGTATGGCTGCCGCCGCGCGCGAAGCCATCGACGCCCGAGTTGCCGAAGGCGCTCGAGCCCGGACCCGAGTTGTAGTTGCAGACAACGCCGGCCTGCGAGCAAGCCGCCGAACCGTCTTGGCGCAGGTTGATACCGGGGATCGGCAGCTTGCCGAGACCCAAGGCGGCGGTCAGGGGCAGCGCGTTCTCGGTCAGGATGGCCGTCGAGAAATTGCCCGAGTTGATGGTGGCGCCGATGTTGATGCCGAACTGCTTCAGCACCGTCCGCTCCACTTCGGCGACGACGACGCGGAGCATGACCTGCTCCTCGCCCTCGACCTGAAGCATGTTGATGACCTTCAGCTTGTGGCGGGCGTCGACGTCTCCCGACGGCGTCACCACGAAGCGGCTCGCAATGTCGGCGGCGCGGGTGCTGTCGACCGGATTGCGGACATGGCCGGTCAGGATCACCGTCTCGTTCAGAATCTCCGCCTTGATGTTCGAGCCCGGGATGAGCCGCTGGAGGAGGGCGTCGAGGACGGCGGTGTCGTGCTCGATCACAACCTCGAACGTGACGATCTGCTCGCCGTTGACATCGAAGAAGAAGACATTCGACTGACCCTGCTTCTTGCCGATGAGGTAGACGCGATTGGAGCTCTGGACCACCGCATCCATCAGCTCGGGGTTGGAGACGATCACGTCACGCAGGTCGCGCGGGAGCTCGACCAGCATCGACTTGTTGCGCGCGAGCTTGATGCCGCGGCGAATCGGGAAGCCGTCGCGCTCGGTAAGCCGAAGGGTGGATTGGTGATCGGGCGAGAAGACCACCGGGCCGGCGTCCCGGGCCTGCGTCCTGTGGGCTTTGCCCCCGTTGGCCAAGGCAATGTCCGAAAGTAACGGGACAAACGTGGCAGCCGCGATGCCGGCAATGCCGGCAAGGAGAGGGCCACAAACAGTCTTGATGAAGTTCCGCATGGATGCTCAAGCCTTCTCGCGAGCTACCGAATACCGGGTGCACGCAGACGCAACGCACGCAGAAGCACTGACCTCGACCTCAAATCCGACGTCACCCGCCGAGCCGGCAACGCCATCACCCCGGACACGTCATTGAATGCCGTGCGCGCGAGACCTCACGCCGTACCGCAACACCTTCACGGAGTTTCCGCGATCCTTCTGGGCGTTGAGATTCTTGGTCTCGCCCTTTTCGTCCTTGAAGTCGGCGATCGAGCGCAGAACCAGCGTGATCTCGCCCATGGACTTGGCCAGCGCGAGCTGCTCGGCCTGCATCGGCGTCACCTCGAGCGTCGCCGTGTTGCCGTCGATGTTCTTCTGTCCGTCCTTGACCTCAATGCGCTGGCCGACGGCGAGCACCTTGATGTTCTTCAGGATGGTGTCGCTGACGTGCTCGTCGCCGCCCTTGCCGCGCAGCCGGCGAATGAGGATCACGTCGACATGATCGTTCGGCAGGATGAGCTTGCCGGCGGCCAGATGCTCGTCCCGGATCTGAACGGCCATGGCACGGCTGCCCTGGGGTAGAATCGAGGCGAGGACGCCGCCTTCGCCTGCCTTGACAAGCTTCGACCTGGTGATGAGCTCCTCGCGCATCATCGGCGCCCGGGCGATGCTGCCAGCGTACTCGCGCATGCTGCACGAGGACGACTTGCAGGTGATGGCTCCTTGCGGCACCGCGTT
>CAYWBX010000124.1:0-7820 GCA_964456015.1 uncultured Hyphomicrobiaceae bacterium
CATCCCTTGCCCCTGTCATTGCGATTGCTCCACGCACGGCCGGTGAGCCGGTCGGACCGCGCGCCCGCCCCAGTCTGGGCCGGTATGGCTCAACCGTCCGTAAAATGCCGATGCCGTGCGCCAGTCTCGTCGATCGTGGTGAAAGGACGCTCGCCGGTTGTGTCACGCTGCAACAGCGGCAACACGCGCGCCGACGCTGCCCGCGATCACGCCGGCCGCAGACGGAGGGCAGCGGCAATCTTGCCTTGAAGCCGTCACGTCGTCCCCGCTACCGTGTCCCCTCGGAACGTCCCCCAAACCGAGGTCCGCCATGCCGCGCTCGCGCCTTGCCCGCCCCTTTGCCGTCCTCTTTGCGCTGCTGGCGGCAATCTCCCTCGCCGGCTGCGGCATCAACAATATCCCGACCTACGAACAGGCGGCGAAGGCCAAGTGGGCCGAAGTGCTCAACCAGTACAAGCGGCGCGCCGATCTCATTCCGAACCTGGTCGAGAGCGTCAAAGGCTTCGCCGAGCAGGAACGATCGGTGCTCACCCAGGTGACGGAGGCGCGCGCGCGCGCAACGAGCGTTCAGATCCCCGCGGACATCCTCAACGATCCGGAAGCCATGAAGCGGTTCATGGAGGCGCAGAACACGCTCGGCGGCGCGCTTCGCCAGCTCCTCGTCGTCGCCGAGCGATACCCGGACATCAAGTCCGGCGCCAATTTCCTGGCGCTGCAAAGCCAGCTCGAGGGCACCGAGAACCGGATCGCGATCGCGCGGCGCGACTTCATCGAGGCCGTGCGGCTCTACAACACCGAGCTCGTGACCTTCCCGGGACGGCTCTGGAAATCGTTCCTCTACCCGGCGGCCAAGGAAATGGCGACGTTCGACATCCCGGCCGAGGAGACCAAAGCGCCACGCGTCGATTTCGGGACCAAGAAGTAGCAAGATCGGAAACCGCATGGCCCCGCTTGGCGCGCCTTCGGCTGCATTGGGGCGTGACCGCATGGCCGCGCGCCGGCAGCCCTTGCGAACGTGCCTGGCAGCGCTCCTCCTCGCGCTCGCCTTCCAGGCGGCGCAACTCATCGCCCCCGCCCATGCCGAGCCAAAGTTCCCTGCGCTCACAGGACCCATCGTCGACGAAGCGGGCCTCATCAAGAGCGAGGACAAAGACCGCATTCTCGCCATGCTGCGCGAGCTCGAGGCCAAATCCACCGACCAGCTTGTCGTCTACACCACCCGCTCGCTGCAGGGCTATCCGATCGAAGACTTCGGCTACCGCCTCGGCCGCCACTGGGGCATCGGCCAGGCGGGCAAGAACAACGGCATCATCCTCATCGTCGCGCCCAGCGAGCGCAAGGTGCGCATCGAGGTCGGCCGTGGCCTCGAACCGGTCATGACCGATCTGATGGCCAAGCTCATCATCGACAGTGTCATCCTGCCAGGCTTTCGCCGCGGCGACTTCTCCGGCGCCATCGCGGCCGGCGTGCGCGACATCAAGGACGTGCTCCTCGGAGACGCCGAGGCGGTCAGGGAGCGCGCCCGCGGCGGCGCGAAGCGAACCGTCGGCACGGACAGCACCGATGCCATCATCCTGCTGCTGATGCTGGCCTTCTTCCTTTTCATCGTCTGGCAGCAGCATCGGCGGATGCAGGCGCTGCCGCGCACGGGCCGCCACCGGCGCGGCAGCGGCGACGTGATCGTGCTTCCCGGTGGCTGGGGCGGTGCGGGCGGCTGGAGCGGCGGATCGTCCGGCGGCGGCAATGGCGGCGGCTGGTCGGGCGGCGGCGGCGATTTCGGGGGCGGCGGCGCCTCGGGGAGCTGGTGACGTGGTTTCAGACCTTTTCAGGTGATCGGACATGACCCTCGTGACGAAAGACGAGGCCGCCCGCATCGCGGCCGCCATCGCGGAGGCTGAGAAAACGACCTCGGGCGAGATCGTCGCCATGATCACGGCCCAGAGCTCGAGCTACGCCTATGTCTCGGTCATGTGGGCCGCGATCGCTGCCCTCGCCCTTCCCTGGCCGCTGATCGCCTGGACGTGGTGGCCTATCCAGACGATCTATGTGCTGCAACTCCTGGCCTTCGCGCTCCTGGCTGTTGTGTTAAGCCAGCGCCCGGTCCGCATGTGGCTGGTCCCCGCCTCGGTGAAACGCGCCCGCGCCCATCGCCGCGCCGTCGAGCAGTTCCTCGCGCAAAACTTGCACACGACGGCCGGCAGAACCGGCGTGCTCGTCTTTGTGTCGGTTGCGGAGCGCTACGCCGAGATCTTGGCCGACGCGGCGATCCACAAGCTCGTCCCCGAGAGCGAATGGCAGGCCATTGTCGACCGCCTGACCGCAGCCATCGCTCAAGGCCGCGCGGCCGACGGCTTCATCGCCGCCATCACCGACGTCGGCGAGCGCCTCGCCCGCCATTTCCCGCCGGGCAGCGCAAACCCGCAGGAGCTTCCGAACCATCTTATCGTACTGCCGCCCGAGTGAACGGACCCGCCCGCCGCGGCAGAGGCGGCGCAGCGGAGGAAGCTTCGACGCCGGAGAGCAAAGCGCGCCTGCGCCCCGGGGAGCGCGAACAATCTCAAACGCCCCACCTACGGCATGTCTTCAGACCCCGCGCAACCGGTCCCAACGCCCAACGCAGAAAGGCCGCCCGAAGGCGGCCTTCCCGTGTCCGACTGCTTAACCGGCGCGGATCAGAAGTTGATCCGGGTTCCGATGATAAATGTCTGATAGTCCTGGAAGCTCACGTGCGAGATGTTCGGCGCAGCAAGCGTTCCGAGGTTGCGATTGAAATCCGCCTCGAAGTGCTTGTAGGCGACGTAGATCTGCATCGCGGCCGCGTCGATGTTCTGCACCATGCCGACGCCCCAGTTGGTCACCTGGCTCGCGGTCACGTCGGTGAACACGAACCGCAGAGCATCGTCATGCTCGCCGTATTCACCGTAGAACGTCGTCGCACCGATCCCGAAGAAGTTCCGCGTCACGCCGCCAGCGAGCCACCAGAAGGAGGCTTCGGCGTTCCGGTTGTCCCAGGCACCGATGGCCGGGTCGTCCGCGCCACCCTCACGCTCGCGACGGCCCGCCGCGCCCGTAACGAAGAGGCCGGACGGGACATGCATGACCGAAGCCGACCCCAGGATCGCGCTCTCCTTGCGCGAGCAGGTGTTCTGGCAGAGCGCGTTCGGAGCGATGCCCACGAACTGGTTCGCGGCGTTGAACTCGCTGTCCTCACGATAACCGATGCCGGCCGCGATGCGGATGCCGTTGAACTCACCCGCATACCGCAGCGCGACGTCCCAGAAGTTGTCCTCCGCGACCGCCGCCTGCAGCGTGAAGCCGGCGAGCGAAGGCGTCTCGTAGAGCACGTGATTGCGCCGCGAGCTGTCCCACGACTCCGAGCCGGTGATCATGTTGGCCCAGGTGATGGCGACAATGCCGACGCCGTCACTCGCAACCGCCCCCGTCGAACCCGTCAGGCTGCCGTCCAGGTTGCGCAGCCGCATGCCGCCGTTGTAGAGACCCACGTCCGGCGTCGCCGCACCGCCAAGGCCTCCCAGATCGATCAGCACCAGGTTGTCCGTCGCCGTCGAGCCATGGCCGATCTTCACCATGCCGAGGCGGCTGTGCCGCAGCCAGACCGTGCTGTCGCGCAGCACGTTGCAGCCGGCACCGGAGCCGAGACCGCAGTTGGTGGTGCCGGCCTGGGCGCCCGTTGCGCCGAGATCGTCGCCGCCGTTGAGCTGGTTCATCGAATTGATGCCGTTCGAGTTCTGTTGGAACTCGTAGAGGAAGCCGGCCGTCAGCTGCGGGCTGATCTTGGCCGTGCCGGTGAAGCGCCAGCGCGAACCGTAGTTGCCGCCGTCACCGATGTAGACGTCGGTCTGGCCGCCGTCGTCCCACCACATCACGTGGTGCGAGACGAACCCAGAAATCGTCAGGCTCACCTTCCGGTTGCCCTTGCGGGCCGTGGTCGCCTCGAGCTCGGCGACGCGCTCCTCGAGATCCGCGCAGCAGTTGCCGCCCAGATCGGCCGCCAAGGCGGTCGAGCCCATCAGCGCCGTGAACACGGCGGCGATGGCAAAACGAGTCGGTGTCATTCGTCCCCCATTCATGTTTGGGTCTCACAAGTCCTTAAGTGCAGGAAGCAGCACGCGCAGCCCGGCGCTTCTTCCCGTGTCCCTGCGGGGCTGCACGCACGCGCGTGAAGCGCACGCCGCCTCGGAGGGACGCGATGACGCGGGACGCAACCATACGAACGCTGAGACTGACGTGCGGCAATATCGCGTAGAGCGCCGGGCTTGCTTCCTGCGCCTTGCTGCGGCCCCCCAGACTTGCGCCTGGAACTCAAGACCCGCAGCCAACGTCGAGACCGGAGTTGGTCTAGCCGCACGACTCGAACTGACCGCTCCTGCTTACTTGACGCGCACGCGAGTCGCCACCCAAGGCGAGCTCCGATGCGAAGGAAACAGGCAACTCGTGGCAGAAACGTCACGCAACGACTTCGGGTACCTGCTTTGTACGCGGCAATGGTTACGAAATCTCCACGCACGATCCACAGGATCTGCAATGAACTCCGCGAGGCTGCACTTCCTCCGGCGGACCCCGAACCCGAATTGCAATTTGAACTAAGCTCATGCCGCCCGCATTTCACGGCCTGGCCTGTGGTTGGCCATGTCTGCGCGGGAGTCGTGGCTGTCCCGCGGCGGACTCTGGGACCAGGCGATGGTACTACCGCGATGGCCATGACGTTGCGGCACCTCAACGGATTGCCATGCTTGCGCTGCATCGCCTCGCCTCGACCTCCTGCTGGTCCTGGCTCAACCACTCACGCAGCGACTACCCCATCACGCGCGAGCACGTCCGTCCGAACCTCCCCGCTCATGCGGCGCGCGCCACGATCCTCCAGCAATAAAGCAGAAAGGCCGCCCGGAGGCGGCCTTTCCGTGTCCGACTGGTCAACCGGCGCGGATCAGAAGTTGATCCGGGTGCCGACGATCACCGTCTGATAGTCCTGGAAGCTCACGTGCGAGATGTTCGGCGCAGCAAGCGTTCCGAGGTTGCGATTGAAATCCGCCTCGAAGTGCTTGTAGGCGACGTAGATCTGCATCGCGGCCGCGTCGATGTTCTGCACCATGCCGACGCCCCAGTTGGTCACCTGGCTCGCGGTCACGTCGGTGAACACGAACCGCAGAGCATCGTCATGCTCGCCGTATTCACCGTAGAACGTCGTCGCACCGATCCCGAAGAAGTTCCGCGTCACGCCGCCAGCGAGCCACCAGAAGGAGGCTTCGGCGTTCCGGTTGTCCCAGGCACCGATGGCCGGGTCGTCCGCGCCACCCTCACGCTCGCGACGGCCCGCCGCGCCCGTAACGAAGAGGCCGGACGGGACATGCATGACCGAAGCCGACCCCAGGATCGCGCTCTCCTTGCGCGAGCAGGTGTTCTGGCAGAGCGCGTTCGGAGCGATGCCCACGAACTGGTTCGCGGCGTTGAACTCGCTGTCCTCACGATAACCGATGCCGGCCGCGATGCGGATGCCGTTGAACTCACCCGCATACCGCAGCGCGACGTCCCAGAAGTTGTCCTCCGCGACCGCCGCCTGCAGCGTGAAGCCGGCGAGCGAAGGCGTCTCGTAGAGCACGTGATTGCGCCGCGAGCTGTCCCACGACTCCGAGCCGGTGATCATGTTGGCCCAGGTGATGGCGACAATGCCGACGCCGTCACTCGCAACCGCCCCCGTCGAACCCGTCAGGCTGCCGTCCAGGTTGCGCAGCCGCATGCCGCCGTTGTAGAGACCCACGTCCGGCGTCGCCGCACCGCCAAGGCCTCCCAGATCGATCAGCACCAGGTTGTCCGTCGCCGTCGAGCCATGGCCGATCTTCACCATGCCGAGGCGGCTGTGCCGCAGCCAGACCGTGCTGTCGCGCAGCACGTTGCAGCCGGCACCGGAGCCGAGACCGCAGTTGGTGGTGCCGGCCTGGGCGCCCGTTGCGCCGAGATCGTCGCCGCCGTTGAGCTGGTTCATCGAATTGATGCCGTTCGAGTTCTGTTGGAACTCGTAGAGGAAGCCGGCCGTCAGCTGCGGGCTGATCTTGGCCGTGCCGGTGAAGCGCCAGCGCGAACCGTAGTTGCCGCCGTCACCGATGTAGACGTCGGTCTGGCCGCCGTCGTCCCACCACATCACGTGGTGCGAGACGAACCCAGAAATCGTCAGGCTCACCTTCCGGTTGCCCTTGCGGGCCGTGGTCGCCTCGAGCTCGGCGACGCGCTCCTCGAGATCCGCGCAGCAGTCACCGCCAAGGTCAGCGGCCTTGGCCGGGCTGGCGCCGTAGAGGCCGGCGGCGGCGAACAACGCCACTGCGCTAGCCGACTTCAGCAGTCCCCCATTCATTCCAACTCTCCTGACTAACGCTACCCCAAGCCACCATCGACTCTGGAGACCGGTTCTGGCCGATCAGCCTTCGGTTTGCGATTGCCTGATGCGGCCATCGACCTGTCGGTGCCCAAGACCTAGCGCACGGGTCCGCGCACAGTTAAGCGAAAAGTGGGGTTTTCCACGAGATCGGAGTTCCATCGTTGCAAATCCGCAACTTGCGATTCGCGCCCATCCTGTCCAGAGCTGCGTTTTTTAATTCTGAAATAAATACATAGCATGCGCGAGCTGATTTATTGCCGTAACGCCGCCAACGCTCGATGAGGCACGCGGCGGCGCCATGAAATTACCGCATTGCGATCCGTGCGAGACCGGCAACGGAGCCGGCCCACGCTGATCCGGGGATGTCTCGCGAGCTTATCTCGAATGATATCAACGCCCTATCGCACACTGGAGGCGCGCGTGGCTGGCGCGCATCACAAACTCTCTCCATTTGTAGCATCAGCGCCACAGATGCCGACCTCCGCCAGCTCGCGCAGCGCCTCGGCCAATATCGCAGTAAACCTCAACGCGCCCCGATGGGCGCCAACGGCGTTCGCGTCTAAATCAGACGGCATGAAGCAATCTCACAGCGTCTCTCGATCCCCGCTCGCCGGCCTTGCGCCGGCGCGCCCGTTGGTCGTCGGCACGGGGCTTTCCGGACTCGCCGCCGCCTTGGCGCTGGCACACGCTGGATTCGACGTCACGCTCGCCGGCCCGCCCGTCGATGCCGCGCGCCAGCCCGATCGGCGCACGACGGCACTCTTCGGCGGCAGCGTGCATCTCCTCGATCATCTCGGCGTGCTTGCCCGCCTGGGCGATCGCGTTGCGCCGCTCGTCGGACTGCGGCTCGTCGACGACACCGGCGCCCTCTTGCGCGCGCCCGAGACGCTCTTTCATGCGAGCGAACTTGGCCACGCATCTTTTGGCGCCAACTTCGAAAACGCTCCGCTGCTCGCAGCCCTCGCCGACGCGGTGCGCGCCCGCGATACGATTGTCTGGCGCACTGCCGCTGTCGCTCGCCTCGCGCCGCGAGGCGATGGCATCGCCGCCGAGTTCTCCGACGGCAGCCGCTGGGATGGCACCCTGGTCGTCGGCGCCGATGGCCGCACCTCGCTCTGTCGGGCCAGTGCCGGATGCGCCGTCAGCGAGCAGAGCTATCCGCAGCACGCGCTCGTCACGCGCTTCGATCATGCCCGGCCGCACGACGGCATCTCCACCGAGTTCCATCGCCGCCACGGCCCGTTGACGACGGTCCCGCTGCCGGGCCGCGCCTCGAGCCTCGTCTGGGTCGAGACGCCTGCCGAGGCTGAGGTCGTCCAGTTGCCTCCCCATGACCGGCTCGCGCTGGTCACCCAAACTACCCTCAGCGTCGACGAGGTGACGGAGATCGTGGACGTTCTCATGCGCAGATTCCCTCACCTGGAGC
>CAYWBX010000125.1:0-7764 GCA_964456015.1 uncultured Hyphomicrobiaceae bacterium
GCGTGCGTTTGCGCTCCGTACCCATCTCGACACGGCGCAGCATGTCGCTTTCGGTGAGCATCCCGACGAGATCGCCCTCGGCTGTGACGACGGGCAGGCCCCCGAGGTGCTTTTCGATCATGAGCCGGGCCGCGTCACGGACTCCGGCTCCGGGCGTCACCGTCACCACGTTCTGGGACATGAAGTCTCTGGCCAGCATTTGACGGCTCCTGACGTTGTGGGAAGCGGCACCGGCGCCAAGCCGCTCTTGGCGTCGCGCGTTGGAAGTTTGCGCTGCCGGGGCTTGACCGTCCCATGACGCACGTCAATCAGCCGCCGGCCGGTGCCACCGGAGCCGAGTTCGCTCACGGGGGACCGTCCGCGGCGCGGTCACTGCCGGCGGCAATCAGGTGCTCATCGCAGGCACAAGACCCTGGTCGCGGGGACGGTCCTGTGCGGTCTGGTCGTCTGGAGATCGAAGCGAATCCTGCTAGCTTCCGCGCACGGAAATCCGGTGTCGTGGGACGCCGGGCGCTTGAGGGCAAGATCGATGTCGACCCTGCACGTGGTCCTGCTCGGGATCCTCGAAGGCCTGACCGAGTTCCTGCCCGTCTCCTCGACCGGCCACCTTGTTCTCGCCGACCACTTTCTCGGCCTCCGATCGACCGGCACCTTCAAGATCCTGATCCAGCTTGGCGCCATTCTGGCAATCGTAACGGTCTACTTTGCGAAACTGGTGCGCATCCTCGTCGATCTGCCCCGCGAGCGGCGGGCGCAGCTCTTCGTGCTCGGTGTGATTCTGGCCTTTCTGCCCGCCGCCGTCGCGGGCGCGGCCTTTCATAAGGTCATCAAAGGTGTGCTTCTCGAAAGCCCGTATCTCGTCTGCTCTTCGCTGATCGTTGGCGGCCTTATTCTGCTGCTCGTGGACCGCTGGCATCTCGACGTGCGCTACGATGATGTCATGGACCTGCCGCCGCGGACGGCCTTGGCCATCGGGCTCTGTCAGTGTCTGGCCTTGGTGCCGGGCGTCTCCCGCTCAGGCGCGACGATCGTCGGCGCCATGCTGCTCGGCACCAGCAAGCGGGCAGCGGCCGAGTTCTCGTTCTTCCTCGCCATGCCGACCATGGCCGGCGCCTTCGCCTATGATCTCTACAAGAGCTTTGGCGAGCTGGACCTGGCGGCCGTCAGGTCGGTAGCGCTCGGCTTCCTCGTCGCTTTCATCACCGGCGCGCTGGTCGTCAAGTACCTGCTGGTGTTCGTCGCCCGACACGGCTTTGCCCCGTTCGCCTGGTGGCGCATCATCCTCGGCGGCCTCGGCATCGGCGCGCTGCTGGTCGAGGGGATGTGGGGGTAGCCGCGCGCTGCCGCAGGCCCTCTCAGCCGACGTGCGACGCGAGCGGCTCGGTCAGCACGGAGAAGAGGGCGGCCGGATCGCGGGTCGCTCTGAGCTTTTCAAGCGCAAGCGGATCGCGCAGCAGCCGGGAGACCCTGGCGAGCGCTTTGAGATGTTCTGCGCCGGCCTCCTCGGGCGAAAGCAGGAGGAACACCAGGTCGGCCGGCTCGCCATCCGGGGCCTCGAAGTCGACCGGCTCGTCGAGCCGGGCGAACACGGCGACGATCCCGTCAATCCCGCTCACGCGGCCGTGCGGGATCGCAATGCCGCGGCCGATGGCGGTTGAGCCGAGGCTTTCACGCTGCAGGACGCTTTCCAGGATACGTCGCGCCGGAAGTCCCGTCGCGTCGGCGGCGCGCGCCGCAAGCTCCTGCAAGACCTGCTTCTTGGATTTCGCTCTGAGAGTCCCGAGAACGCGGTCGGGCGTCAGAATGTCTCCGAGTTCCATAGCGCCTTCTCTTGATCGCTCCGGGAACGCCCCGCCCGCGCCCGCAGCTGCTCCATGATCAAATTTTTCGACGGCCCGCTGACAGCTACCCGGCAGCCGCCTTCGACGCTCGGTCCAGCGCGTTTGCAATCGACGACCGCAAGCCGCACCGGACGCACGGACCAACGCCACTGTTCAGATTTCAGAGTGTTTACAGAGGCCGGCGCCAAGCGCCCGGGCCGCAGCGTCATCTCGTTCAAATTCCCTAGCGTCGCCTCATTAGTTGAGGGTGGAACGGGTGTCAAACAACCCGCCTGTCCCGAAATTTTGATCGCGCGCTCCGAGGCGCTGGATTTTGCTCGTTCGAGCACGACGTTAGCCATGAATGCGCTGCCGTTGGCAGTGTTGCCCTAATGTCGCAATACCCCTCTGTTGCGCGAAGCGGGGCTTTTCAACCCCTGGCCGGCCGTGCAAGGGCCGGTCCAGGTTCGACCGGGGTCCCATGGTGTGCCAGAGGGCTTGCGGGACCAGGACCCGGTGTCGGCGAGCGGAACGGCATCGGACCGGCTGAACATCGGCGCGGTCTGGGGAGGACGGATCATGGCGACGGCGGCGGATGCGACGATGGCGCGGATGTCGGGCCCGTGGACCGGCCCGGCACGAGCGGGAGTGGGCGCAGGGGCAGGTCCGGCCGGCGCATTGCGGTCTCCGGACGACGCTCTCCAGGAGATCCTCGAGGCTGCCGATGCGCGGGAGAAATTCATTCCGGTCACGCGGGCCGCGCTGTTCGAACGGCTGATGCGGCCGCAGTACTGGCCGCCGGGCGAGGCGGCGAACGTCGGCCGCTTCTTTCGCTATCTCGACTACTGGCGCCAGCAGAGCTACGGCGCGCTCTTGCTCAGACTGGAGCAGCTTTACGAACCGTTCAGTCCCGACAGCGATCTCCTCATCACGCGGCGATTCTCCGCCGAAGAGCGGAGGCGGATGCAGGCGGAACTTGTCGCTGGCATCGAGACGCTGCTGCGCCAGGCCAATTACACGGCGGTCGACCCGTCCAACGTCGAGCTGATCCTCACCAAGGAGAGCCACTACGGTCTCGATCTGCACGTCGACCTGAAGGCATTCGACGTGCTTTCCATTTTCTATCGTGGCGCCACCAAGCGCAGAGAGGCGCGCCGCACCATCAAGAAGCTGTATCTGCGAAAGGAGGAGTTCGACGTCCCGATCTTTCAGCGCCTGTTCATCATGTTCAAGCTGAAGCCGGAGGCGGCGCGCATCCAGGAGATCATGACCGAACGCAATTGCAGCTTCGAGGAGGCCGAGCGCCACGTCAGGCGCCTGCGCAGCGCCTTGCCGCCGCAGATTTCGAGCGACAATGTCTACTTGAAGCTTTTCAAAAACATGCCGCGTACGGACATCGAGATGGTGTTCCCGAACACGCAAGTGCGCTTCCGCCTGTTCGACAAGCTGAAGCTCGGCGTCACCGCGGGCGGTGGCCTCGGCATGGGCGTCGTCGGCACCGCGGGCAAGATCGCCGTGGCATCGAATCCGATCGCACTGGCGGGTGCCGTTGCCGGACTTGGCGCGGTGGCGTTCCGGCAGGCCATGAACTTCATGAACCAGCGCAACAAGTACATGATCACCATGGCGCAGAACCTCTACTTTCATGCCATGGCGGACAATCGCGGCGTCATGACGCTCCTGGCAGATCGCGCGGCGGAGGAGGACATCAAGGAAGAAGTCCTGCTCTACAGCGTACTGGCGAAGGCGCCGGTGGCCCGCCACGAGCTCCCCGACGTCGACCGTGCGATCGAGCAGAACTTACTCAACACATTTGGTATCAACGTCAACTTTGACGTCAGTGACGCGCTGAGCCGGCTCGAGCGCGATGGTCTCGTGAGCGAGCTTGCCGACGGCACGCTGCGCGCCCTGCCGCCGGGCGAGGCGGCGGCGCACATCGACAGGCTGTGGGACGGCTACCTCGACGCACTCCCCCCCGTCGGCGGCGAGGCCGGTGAGGAGTTCGACTTCGAAGAGAACGGCGCTGAGGCAGTGCGCCCATGAGGTGTCCTTCAGCGCGGCGCCGCCGAGATCTGGGTGGCGATCCGTGACCCAATTTCGTCTGTCGGTCGAAGTGCAGGGGCTCGGCGAGGCCCGGCTGTTGAGCGAAGAACTCGCCGGTCTCCTCGCACCGCCCCCGCTCGCAACGACGCTGTTCGAGGAGCCCGGGGCGGCCGGCTGGCGGTTTGACGCTTATTTCGCCAACCGGCCGGCCGAGGACGACCTGGCGCTGGCGCTGACAGGGCTTCTCGGGCGGCTTGCCGCGTTCCGCCTGGAGCCGGTGCCGGACGAGAACTGGGTGGCGGTCTCGCAGGCGGCTCTGCCGCCGGTTGTCGCCGGCAGCTTCATCGTGCACGGCAGCCACGACCGCGCGCGCGTTGGGGCGCGACGGAACGCCATCGAGATTGACGCAGGCGAGGCGTTCGGCACCGCCCATCACGCCACCACGCTCGGCTGTTTGTTGGCCATCGATCGCCTCGCCGCATCGCTTCGAGCCCGACAAATCCTCGATCTCGGCACCGGCTCGGGCGTCCTGGCGATCGCTGCCGCGCTCACCTGGCCGACGGCCAGGGTGACGGCAAGCGATGCCGATCCGGTAGCGGTGGCCGTCGCGCGCGAGAACATCCGGCGCAACCGGCTCGGCTGGCGCATTCGGACCGTCAACGCCGCCGGGCTCGCGCATGGCACGCTGCGCCGGAGAGGACCGTTCGATCTCGTCATCGCGAATATTCTCGCCGGACCGCTCTTGCGCCTCGCGCCGGCGGTTCGCCGCGCGACGGCTCGGCGGGGAACGGTCGTCCTTTCGGGCATACTGGCCGAACAGGCGGCGCAGGTGACCGCGGCGTATTGCGCGCACGGGTTCCGCCTGAAGCGCCGGCAGCTGCTCAGCGGTTGGGCGGTTTTGACGCTCGAGCGGCGCGCGTGAAGCAGCTCGCGTCCGGCAACGACCGGCCGGTTCGCACGGTCGTCATCCGTGCGCCCGGCGCTTCGCCTCGATTGCATCCCAGATCATGGCGGCGATGTCGTTGCCGCCGAACGCCTTGACCTGCCGGATGCCTGTCGGGGACGTGACGTTGATCTCGGTAAGGTAAGGACCGATGACGTCGATGCCGGTGAAGATGAGTCCCCGCTTCTTGAGGTGCGGGCCGAGCCGGGCGCAGATCTCCCTGTCGCGCGGTGTGAGCTCGGTCGGCATCGGCGTGCCGCCGACGTGCATGTTCGACCGCGCCTCGCCTTCGGCCGGCACGCGGTTGATGGCGCCTGCCGGCTCGCCATCGATGAGGATGATCCGCTTGTCGCCCTGGCGCACCTCCGGGCGGTACTGTTGCAGCATGAACGGCTCGCGGAACACGATCTGGAAGAGCTCGACGAGCGCGTTGAGGTTCGAGTCGTCCGGCTTGATGCGGAAGACGCCCGAGCCGCCGTTGCCGTAAAGCGGCTTCACGATGATGTCTTGATGCCGGTCGCGGAACTCGCGCACGTCGTCCGGGTTGCGCGTCACCATCGTCGGCGGCATCAGGTCCTGGAACTCGAGGACCCACACTTTCTCTGGCGCGTTGCGCACTTCTCTCGGGTCGTTGACGACGAGAGTCCTGGGATGGATGCGCTCGAGCAGGTGCGTGGTCGTGATGTAGCCCATGTCGAAGGGCGGATCCTGGCGCAAGAGCACCACGTCCCATTCCCCGAGATTGATCTTGCGCGGGTTGGAAAGCTTGTAGTGATCGCCGATCCTGTCTTCGACGGTGAGCGAGTGTCCGCGCGCGACAAGGTCGCTGCCGTCGAGCGCCAGGTTCGGCGGCGTGTAATAGAAAAGCTCGTGCCCGCGCCGCTGGGCCTCAAGCAGCATGGCGAAGGTCGAATCGCCGCGGATGTCGATGCGGTCGATCGGGTCCATTTGGCAGGCAATTCGGAGCGGCATGGGGCACGCCTTTCGGGGAAAGCTCGGGATCGGGGCTATCGAAACGGCTGAAGGCAGGCAAAGTCAATCGGAGGATGGCTCTCCCGTCCGTGGCTTGGCGCAGGCCGGCGAGACCGCTAAGAGTCGAGGCCCGCGCCCAAGCCCGCCGCGAGAGCCTGGATCATGACCGAACACGCAACCCGCCTCAGGATCGCGCTCGCCCAGCTCAATCCGACGCTCGGCGACCTCGCGGGAAACGTCGCAAAGCTTAAGGCGGCGCGCGCCGAGGCGGCGGCAAGGGGCGCCGACCTCGTGCTGTTCCCGGAGCTCTTCGTCTGCGGCTATCCGCCGGAGGATCTCGTCCGCAAGCCGGCCTTCGCCGCCGCCTGCCGCAGCACCATCGAGGCTCTCGCGAAGGAGATCACCGGCGCGCCGGCCGTCATCGTCGGAACCGTCTGGCCTGAGGCCGGAAAGGTCTATAACGCGGTCTGCCTGATCGAGGACGGCCGGATTGCAGGCGTGCGGATGAAGGTCGATCTGCCGAACTATGGCGTCTTCGACGAAAAGCGGGTCTTCGACCCGGGGCCTCTGCCCGGACCGCTGAGCTTCAAGGGCGTGCGCATCGGCGTGCCGATCTGCGAGGACATCTGGAAGGACGAGGTCGTGGAATGTCTCGCGGAGTGCGGTGCAGAGCTGCTCCTTGTGACGAACGGTTCGCCCTTCGAGTGGAACAAGGGAGACGTTCGCATCAACGTCGCCGTCGCGCGCATCACCGAGTCTGGCCTCCCGATCGCCTACCTCAACCAGGTCGGCGGGCAGGACGAGCTCGTCTTCGACGGCGCCTCGTTCGTGCTCAACTCGGACAGCGCCCTGGCGGTGCAGCTTCCGGCCTGGGAGGAAGCCGTCGTCGTCACCGATTGGACCCGCGGGGCAGAGGGCTGGCAGTGTGCGCCCGGCATGAAGGCGGTGCTGGAGGAGCGTGAGGCGGCCGCCTACCAGGCCTGCGTGCTGGGGCTCAGGGACTATGTGGCGAAGAACGGCTTTCCGGGGGTCGTGCTGGGTCTCTCGGGCGGCGTCGACTCGGCACTCGTGGCGGCCATGTCGGCCGATGCGCTCGGCCCCGAGCGGGTCCACGCGCTGATGCTGCCGTACAAGTTCACGTCCGAGGCGAGCCTGAGCGACGCCGCCGCCTGCGCCAAGGCGCTCGGCATCCGTTATGACACGGTCCCGATCGCGCCGGCGGTCGAGGGGCTATACCAGATGCTGGCGCCGATATTCGCCGGCCGCCCGGCCGACGTCACCGAGGAGAACATCCAGAGCCGCGTGCGCGGCACCACCTTGATGGCGATTTCCAACAAGTTCGGCGGCATGTTGGTGACGACCGGCAATAAGAGCGAAATGTCGGTCGGCTATGCCACGATCTACGGCGATATGAACGGCGGCTTCAATCCGATCAAGGATCTCTACAAGATGGACGTCTATCGGCTCTGCCGCTGGCGCAACGCACATGTTCCGAAGGGCGGCAAGGGACCGAAAGGCATCGTCATTCCGGAGAGAATTCTGACCAAAGCGCCATCGGCCGAGCTTCGCGAGAACCAGACGGATCAGGATTCGCTGCCGCCCTATGAGGAACTCGACGACATCCTTAATTGTCTCGTCGAAAACGAGATGCCGTTGCCCGAGATCGTCAAGCGCGGCCACGCGCCCGAGGTGGTGAAGAAGATTGAGCGGCTGCTCTACCTCGCCGAGTACAAGCGCCGCCAGGCGGCACCGGGGGTGAAGATCTCGGCGCGCAACTTCGGCCGCGACCGGCGCTATCCGGTAACCAACCGCTTCCGCGAGAACATCGGCGGCTACGCGATCGACGCGAACTCCGCGCCGCGCCTTGCGACAAAGGCGGCGGGCGAGGGCGTGGAGTGACGGAGCGGGCCGCGCGACAAGCGCAATCATGCCGCGGTCTCTTGCTGCTTTGGCTTGCAGGATCATGAGCGCCGCTTGCGGACGTGG
>CAYWBX010000126.1:0-7739 GCA_964456015.1 uncultured Hyphomicrobiaceae bacterium
AAGGCGTAACGGCCTTCCCCTTCGGGAGCCAGGATACGCAGCCGGACCATGGCGAAGGCGAAGTCGATGGCCTTGTTGAGGAGCGAGAGGGCCATCGGGGTCAGGCTGTTCTTGGCCACCCGGCGGATAGAGGAGGTATCCTCTGTCTCTCGGTAGAGGCGGCCCCAGGTCCAGGTGGCCAGAAGGAGCAGCAGGGAAACCCAGCCCAGAAAGCTGGCGAAGAGTCCGATCTTGAAGCTGAGCGGCGTGTATTTGAACCAGAGCACGTTCGAGCCGGACGCCATCATGAGCGCGATCCGCCGGGCCTCGGGGCAATTCGCGTGAGTGTCACCATGCCGCTGACCAAAGATGCGAATTTGACGGACATGGATGCGGTCTACGCGGAGATCGTGGCGGCGCATCGCGGGCTCGGCGCGGAAGAGAGCGCAAGGCTCAATGCGCGCCTCGTCCTCATTCTGGCCAATCACATCGGCGATGAGGCTGTGCTGCGCGAGGCAATCCGCCTCGCGCGCCGGGTCAGTAGGCCCGGTTCGCAAGGCAGCTGAAGGGCGTGCGCAGGAGGATCGAAAGATCGAGCCAGAGCGACCAGCGGTTGACGTATTCGAGATCCTTCTCAAGCCGCTTGGTGAGCATTTCCGGGGTTTCGATCTCGCCGCGCCAGCCTTCCACTTGGGCGAGGCCGGTGATGCCCGGGTTGACCTGCTGGCGCATCGGATAGCGCGCGATGATCTCGGCGAAGTGCTGGTCGTGGGCGAGCGCGTGCGGGCGCGGGCCGACGAGGCTCATGTCGCCCTTGAGCACGTTGATGAGCTGCGGCAGCTCGTCGATGCTGGTGCGCCGCAGGAAGGCGCCGACGCGGGTCACGCGCGGGTCGTTGCGCCGCGCCTGGGGGATCGACTCGCCGTCCTCGAGCACATGCATGGTGCGGAACTTGAGCACCTCGATGACGCGGCCGTTGCGGCCCGCGCGGCGCTGGCGGAAGAGGACCGGGCCCGCGCTGTCGAGCTTGATCGCGAGCGCCGCGGCGGCAAGCACGGGCAAGGCCATGAGCAGGAAAATCGCGCCAAGCACGCGGTCCTCGACCGCCTTGACGACACGGCCCCAGCCGTAAAGCGGCTTGGGCTTGACGTCAATCAGGCCAATGGGGCCGAGCTGGGAGACGCGGTGGAGCGCCGTATCGTCGATGAGATCCGACGCGATGTGCGTGACCACGTGCAAGCTCACCGGAAGATGTGCGAGCCGGCCCGCGATCAGTTCGGTGCGCCGGTCGGCTGACTGCGGCAAGGCGATGATGATCCGGTCGATCTCGCCGGCGCGTGAGCGCGCGATGAGATCGTCGAGGCGGCCGGCGAGCGCCGGTCCGTCGCCCGGTTGGCGCGCGGTGTCGGTGCGATCGTCGAAGACGCCCGCAAAGGTGATGGCAAGGCTTGGATCGGCGAGGAAGTCGCGCACGCGCAGTGCGATCGCACCGCTGCCGTAGACGGCGACGCGCGCATCGAATCGCCCTGTCCGGGTGAGCTGGGCGAGCACGTGACGGGCAAGGAGGCGCGTGTGCGCCAGGGCGAGGAAGCCGAGCGCGACGGCGACCGTGTGCCAGACCCACATGTGAACGTCGCCCGGCGCGAACGGCAGCCCAAGTCCGAGAATGGCGAGGTTGGCGAAGACGAGCGAGGCTGCGAGCCGCAGCGGTCGGACCGGGAAGTCGTGCATCCGGGTCGTATCGTACATGCCGTAGCTCTTGAGGAAGCCGTAGGCCAGCACGGACGTGATGAGGCAGACCTGCAGATAGCGGGGCCAGTTGATCGCCAATCCCCCCGCAAGGCTGTAGATGACGGCGGGCGTGAGCGCGCCGAGCGTGACGGCGAGTGCATCGGCGAAGCCGACGAGGTCTGCTGCGACCCGGCGCGACCAGCGGCGATGGTCGCCGCTCGCGCCAGCTGCCGCGGCCAGGTTGCCGACCGTGCTTGCGATCATGTCATGCACCCCAACGCGCCGCCCTCTCCCGCGGAACGGCGAACCGACAGGGCGGGATTTGAGCGCAAGACGGTGAAGAAAAAGAGACCCCGATGCCGCAGCCGCGCTAGCGAGCGCCGAGCCTGCCTCACCGCGCCAATCAGCCTGACCGGACGGCTGCGGAGTGGCTACATGCGGAACACGGAGGCGGTGCCATGCACGATGTCGAACTCGCAGAAGGTGCGCGCATCGTCGCCGGCAGCCAGGAAGAGGTAGGGATTGCGGTAGCGCGCGTTCCAGAGCGCATGGTCCACCTGCCAGATGTGGACATCGAGATTATTCTTGCCGATCAGCACTTTTATGCTGCGCGGATGCGCCCAGGCGCCGGCCGCGGCGAGGGTCTGGCCGTGGGCGTCGCGCTGGCAGGCGCTGATGGCGCGGTCGCGGTAGGCCGCGACGATCACCTCGTTGGTGGCCGAGCGGACCATGTACTCCTGGTAGCCGACCTTGGCGATCGCCAACAGAGCGAGCGCGAGCACGAGGGTCTTCATGGCAGCACTCACACCGGCCCCGGCTGGAGGGATTGCGGAGCCGTGGGCAGAGTTTCCGCCGGGATGGTGAAGGGACCGTTAATCCGGCGCGCCGGTTGTCCGTCCTCAGCGCTCGACGAGCAGGCGGCCGATGCGCTCGATCGCCTTCCTGATGTTTTCCGTCGAGTTGGCATAGGAGAACCGGATGTAGCCCTCCCCATGGATGCCGAAGCTGGTGCCGGCGACGGTGGCGACGCCGGCCTCCTCGAGCATCCGGTTCTGCAGCTCCTTCGAGGTCATGCCGGTGCCGGTGATGTTGGGGAAGGCGTAGAAGGCCCCGCCCGGATCGACGCACCGGAAGCCGGGGAGCTGATTGAGCAGCGGCACGATCACCCGGCGGCGCTCGTCGAAGGCCTTGACCATCTTGACGACGTCATCCTGCGGCCCGTCGAGCGCGGCGATGCCGGCATATTGGGTTGGTGCATTGACGCAGGAATGGCAATTGACGGCAAGGCGCACGACCTTCTCGACGAGGCTCGCCGGCCAGACCGAGAAGCCGAGCCGCCAGCCGGTCATGGCGTAGGTCTTCGACCAGCCGTCGAGAATGATGAGCCGGTCGCGGATCTCCGGAAACCGCAGGAAGCTAACGTGCTCGCGCCCGCCGTAGAGCATCTGCGAGTAGATCTCGTCGGCCATGATGGCGACGTGCGGGTGGCGCTCAAGGCCTTTGACGAGTTTCCTGATCTCGCTCTCGGGAACCGCGCCGCCGGTCGGGTTGCCGGGCGTGTTGAGGATGATGAGCGAGGTTTTCGCGGTGATGCCGGCGAGCACTTCGTCGGCCGAGAAGGCGAACTCATTGGCCTCGCGCAGCACGATCGGAACCGGCTTGGAGCCCGTGTACTCGATCATCGACCGGTAGATCGGGAATCCCGGGTCCGGATACATGATCTCGACGCCCGGCTGGCCGAACATCAGAATGGCGAAGAACATCGTCGGCTTGCCGCCCGGCATGATGACGACGTGATCGGGGTGGACCTCGACTCCGTGGCGGCGCTTGAGGTCGCGCGAGACGGCCTCGCGCAGCGGCACGATGCCTTGCGCGGGCGTGTAGCCGTGATGCCCGTCGCGCAGCGCCTTGATCGCCGCCTCGACGATGTGCGGCGGCGTCTTGAAGTCGGGCTGACCGATCCCGAGGGAGATGATGTCCCGGCCCTGGCGCTCGAGCTCGGCCGCGCGCGCCAGGATGTCGAAGGCGGTTTCGGTTCCGAGCCTCTGCATGTTCTCGGCGAGCAGCATGGGACGTCTCCTCGGGCGCATCTCGTTCGCTGGTTGGATGCCGTTATGCACGCGCCCGCAAACGGAGGAAAGGGGGCGACAGGCGGAACCGGCCAAAGCGGCGCCGCGGCCGGGGCGCGCCATGGCCGGCGCCCTTGAGCCCGAACCCGCATTCCGCTAGAAGCGGGCGCAAATCCCGCAGCATCTGGACCGAGCGCCGGTTGCCCTCGAGGCGACCGCGATCGCCGTCCCGGCTCCCGCCGCCCTGAATGGCGCGGGCGCCAAGCACAGGAGGCCCCCGATGGCCAATCCGCAGTTTGTCTATCACATGCACCGCCTCTCCAAGAGCTATCCGGGGGGCAAGCAGGTTCTCAAGAACATCAACCTGTCCTTCTATCCGGGCGCCAAGATCGGCGTGGTCGGCCTCAATGGCGCGGGCAAATCGACCCTGCTCAAGATCATGGCGGGCGAGATCGACGACTATGTCGGCGAAGCTTGGGCGGCTGAGGGCATTCGCGTCGGCTACCTTCCGCAGGAGCCGGAGCTCGATCCGACGAAGGATGTGCTCGGCAACGCGATGGAGGGCGTCAAGGACAAGAAGGCCAAAGTCGACCGCTACAACGAGCTTGCCGCCAACTACTCGGACGAGACGGCGGAGGAGATGGCCCGGCTGCAAGACGAAATCGACGCACAAGGTCTCTGGGATCTCGATGCGCAGGTCGAGGTGGCGCTCGATGCGCTGCGCTGCCCGCCCGGGGATGCGGACGTGACGAAGCTCTCAGGCGGCGAGAAGCGCCGGGTGGCGTTGACGAAGCTTTTGCTCTCGAAGCCCGATATTCTGCTGCTCGACGAGCCGACCAATCATCTCGACGCCGAATCGGTCGCCTGGCTCGAGAACTATCTCAAAAACTATCCAGGTTGCGTGATCCTCGTCACCCACGATCGCTATTTCCTCGACAACATCACCGAGTGGACGCTGGAGCTCGACCGCGGCGCCGGCGTGCCCTGGAAGGGCAACTACTCGTCGTGGCTCGAGCAGAAGGCGCGCCGCGAGGAGACCGAGAAGGCGCAGGAAGAGTCAAAGGCGCGCACGTTGAAGCGCGAGCTCGAGTGGATTCGCGCCTCGCCCAAGGCCCGGCAGGCAAAGTCGAAGGCTCGCATCCAGGCCTATGAGAAGCTCGCCGAGGAGGCGGGCCGCGAGCAGGTCGGCAGAGCGCAGATCCAGATCGCGCCAGGGCCCCGGCTGGGTGGCGTCGTAATCGAGGTGGAGGGGCTGTCGAAGGGCTACGGAGACCGCCTGCTCATCGACAACCTGTCGTTCAAGCTGCCGCCGGGAGGCATCGTCGGCGTCATCGGCCCGAACGGCGCCGGCAAGACGACGCTCTTTCGGATGCTCACCGGCGCGGAGAAACCGGACAAGGGAACGATCCGATTCGGCGAGAGCGTCAAGCTGTCCTATGTCGACCAGAGCCGGGCGCATCTCGACGACAAGAAGACCGTCTGGGAGGAGATCTCGGGCGGGCTCGACGTCATAAAGCTCGGCGACAAGAAGGAGGTGAACAGCCGGGCCTATTGCGGCTGGTTCAACTTCAAGGGGCCCGACCAGCAGAAGAAGGTCGGGATGCTCTCGGGCGGCGAGCGCAACCGCGTGCATCTCGCGAAGATGCTCAAGGAGGGCGGCAACCTGCTCTTGCTCGACGAGCCGACGAACGACCTCGACACCGAGACGCTGTCGGCGCTCGAGGCGGCGCTCGAGGACTTTCCCGGCTGCGCCGTCGTGATCAGCCACGACCGCTTCTTCCTCGACCGGCTGGCAACCCACATTCTCGCCTTCGAGGGCGATAGCCACGTCGAGTGGTTCGAGGGCAACTTCGCCGAGTACGAGGAGGACAAGAAGCGCCGCCTCGGCGAGGACGCGGTCAATCCGCACCGGATCAGGTTCAAGAAGTTTGAGAGATAGCGGGGGAGGAGGAGGCGTGCGGTCTCGGCGCGCTCGCTTCCTTTGCGGCAAGCGACAACGGCTGCGCGATCCCGTGCGCGCTTCGGAATGAAATGGTGTGA
This sequence comes from uncultured Hyphomicrobiaceae bacterium, assembly GCA_964456015.1. Lineage (GTDB taxonomy): Bacteria > Pseudomonadota > Alphaproteobacteria > Rhizobiales > Hyphomicrobiaceae. Next base: position 5,820 of record CAYWBX010000126.1, read on the forward strand.
TGGTGCAAGCGACTGTCGGCCCGCATGACGAGCGCCAGGCTCATTCCCGTCGCAGCGACGGATGAAGACGCCATCTGCGAACTCCTTTGGAACGCCGAGGTGTGCGGCGACCTCGGCGACGGGGGGCGCCTGCCGCGGGCAACGGTGCAGGCGATGATCCGGGAAAGCCTCGATCCGGCCTCCGTCGTCCGGTGCTGGCGCATCGCCGATGCCGCCGAGGCGGCGACGGCAGGTCTCGTCGGGCTCTGCACGCCAGGTATCGCGTTGACGCGGCTCAGGGCGATCGGCTGGCGCAGCCTTGAGCTCCTCGTTGTGCTCGATCCGGCCTGGCGTGGCCGCGGGCTCGCGACATCCGCCGTCGCAGAGGTGGTGGCGCGAGCGGGCGCGGATGGCGTTACGTTTGCGCTGCTTGGGGGTGTCGATGAGCCCAATCTGCGCGCGCACCGGCTGATGCGGCGCTGCGGCTTCGGCGAGCTGGGACGGCTCGCAGGGACGAAGCACGCGCGTGTCGTCTACGAGCGGACGGTTTGACGTCGGCGAGGGGGCTCAAGCGTTCCGGCTGGGGCCCTTGCGCCGCAGATCGCGTCCGTCCGCCGCGATGCTAATACCACAGGCCCGGCCAGCGCCGCCGCGGGGCCATGTCGCCGGGGCCCAGCCCGACCAGGGTGAACACAGGCCCCTCGATCGGGATGATCCGGCGCGCGGGGACGGGTTTTACCAGCGAGAGCAGCCGCTCGATTCGCTCCTCTGTCGGCGGGTGGGAACGCAGCAGGGACGGCACCGGGACGCGGCGCACCGGCGGCAGCATCAGGTCCTCCCAATAGCTGCCTTGCTGGTTCTCGAGCGTGCGCAGCGCCGAAGCCAGCCCTTCCGGGTCGCCGGTGAGGCCGGCGGCCTCGAGATCGGCATCGAACTCGCGCGTCCGCGAGAGCGAGAGCTGCAGGAGGCTCGAGGCGGTTGGCGCCAGATAAAGCAGTCCGATTGCGAGCCACGGGAACGTCTCGAGACCCAGGAGCATCGCGGGAAGATTGAGCGCTGCGAGCACGAGCGCGACCCATGCCAGCATCTGCATGAAGCGCGTCATGATGTCAGCGAGCCCCATGACGAAGAGGTCGTTGTTGCGGATGTGGCTGATCTCGTGCGCGAGGACGCCCGCAATCTCCCGCGGCTCGAGACGGCGCAGCAGGCCCTCCGTGAGGGCGATCGCAGCGTGACGATCGCTGCCGGTCGCGAACGCGTTGAGGGTGGAGCTTGGGATCACGAAGAGCCTGGGAACCCTCGGCAGCTCGGCGCGCTCGGCAAGCACGGTGAGAAGGTGAATGAGTTGACGCCCGTGGCGATGATCGACGGGTCGCGCGCGGTAGAGGCGCATGACCATCTCGGGTCCTACGCGAGGGGCGAAGAGCGCCACGGTTGCGACCGAGGCTGCGGCGACCGCCAATCCCCACGCGCCCCAAATAAGTGAGGCCGAGATGAGCGTCAGCCCGCCCATCGCCGCGATCATCGCTACGGTGTGCCAGAGATTGCGCTGACGATGCAGCGCGCGCGCCTCGTGGTCGAGAAAGGGACTCATCGGACCATCCCCTGCGCCGGACCGATCCGGGACCCGCGCTGCTTAGGTTTCGCCGCCAATATGGGCGTGTCGCGCGCCGAGGCCAAGCACGGCTCAGAACTTGTCCGCCATGCCTTCGGGAATGCGCTGGCCGGCGCCGGCCGCGATCATCGCCTGCAGCGCGGGGATGACCTCGGCGACACTCTCGAGCAGATTGAGCCGCACCTCAAGGCCGGCGCGGATGAACGCCTCGTCGCGCATGTGGGCGAGTAGCGCGCGGAACGGCTCCCAGAAGCCTTCGACGTTGACCATGACGATGGGCTTGTCATGGCGGCCGAGTTGCGACCACGTGAGCTGCTCGACCAGCT
>CAYWBX010000127.1:0-7722 GCA_964456015.1 uncultured Hyphomicrobiaceae bacterium
TCTCACGCCGGAATTGTACGGGGCGCTTGCCGTGCTGGCGATATTCGCCATCGCGGCGCGCAGCTTGTTCGGCCTCGGCCTCGGCTCGGCCATCGGGATCGTCTATTTCCGGTCTGCCGATGATGTCCACCGACGGGCGACGATCTGGTCCGGAATGATCCTGGCAGCAGGACTCGCCATGCTCCTCGTGCTGGCGGTGACGGCCGCGCGGCGCGAGATTTCCGCGGTTCTGTTCGGCGACGCGGTTCTCGGGCATCTTGTCGTGCTGCAGGCGGCGACCGCTGGCATCCAAATGGCGACGGAGCCGATGCTGCTCAATCTTCAATACGGTCATCGGCCGCTGCGCTTTGTCGCGGTCTCCCAGGCGGGCGGCTTCCTCGGCCTGGCGCTCGGGGTTGTCCTGGTTGTAGAGGGCTTCGGAGCCGCCGGGTGGCTCGCTGGCAACCTCGCGGGCGCGGCTGTGTCGCTTGCGCTTGCCGTGCGCCTTGCTCGCCCGCAGGGACCGCCGAAACCATCGCCCGCGATCGGACGCGCGCTCATCATCAGTGGCTTGCCTCTCATCCCCGGCACGCTTCTCGTTTTTATCTTGCTGAACGGGGCCCCTTTCCTCGTCGGCAGTCTCGCCGGTCTCGGCGAGGCGGGTATCTTCGGCGCCGGCTACCAGCTGGGCCTCGGCATGGGCCTTTTCACCGGGGCGTTCTCGGCCGCCTGGTATCCATTCTTCCAGTCCTTCGCGCGCCGCCAGGGCGAGGCCTCGGCACTGTTCCCGCGATTGATCACGGCGTATCTCCTGGTATTCGGCGGCTTGCTCGCGCTCGTCTTCGCCTTCGCCCGACCGGCGGTGCTCTTGTTGACCGAGCCGCGTTTCCACGCTGCCTGGCAGGTGGTCGGGCTGGTAGCTGCCAGCCAGTATCTTTTCGCGCTCTGGGGCGCCCTGCTGCCGGGGGTGTATTACAGCGGCGAGACGCGAACCATCACGGTCTTTCAGGCGGCGGGCGCCTTGTTCGCTGTCCTTCTTCATGTTGCCATGATCCCGAGCTTGGCCGGCGCAGGCGCCGGATTCGCCATGGTCGCGGCCGCCGGCGCCATGGTCGTCGCCCAGGCGGTCTTCAATCGCTGGCGCGGTTACACGGTGAAGGTGCTGGAGCCCCGGCGGGCGCCGGCGGTCCTCACTCTGACCGCTTTTGTCGCGCTGGCGCTGCAGGCCAGCGCCGGCGCGCTGCCGCTGACGGCGCACTTCGCCGTCTCAGCCGTCGCCTTGACCTCCTACGTCCTTCTCGGCTGGGCGCTCATCGAGCCGCGCGAACGGAACGCGCTCCTGCGGATACTCGCGTCGATTGTCCCCCGCCAGTGAAGACACACCGACGGCGCGGCCGGCAATGCGCGCAAAAGTACTAGGAATATCATCAACAGTTAGCGAAACTACGACTTATCAAATGGTTAGCATTGTTCATCGTGCGAACGATGTTGACGTTCGTTTTATGAACGCGTAGAAAATACCACCCTCCACTTGGGCGCCGAATCGCATGGCATCACGGTCCGCTAGCAGGTCGCGCCCACTCCCGCTTCCGGGTGAAGAAACGGGCCACGCCCGGATCGTCCTTGGCGTTCTCAGTGCGGTCGACCGGGACAGCGGGGTGACGCAACGACGGCTGGCGAGCGAGCTTGGCATCGCGCTCGGCCTGGCGAACGCCTGTCTCAAGCGCTGCGTGCGCAAGGGTCTGATCAAGGTCGGCCAGGCGCCGCTCAACAGATACGCCTACTACCTGACGCCGCACGGATTTGCCGAGAAGAGCCGGCTGACCGTGCAGTTTCTGGCCGCCTCGTTCGATTTCTTTCGCAATGCGCGCCAGCAATGTGCGGAAATATTCGAGGCTTGCCGGCTGCGGGACCAGCGGCGGCTGGCGCTGGTGGGCATCAGCGAGCTCGCCGAAGTCGCCGTGCTGAGCGCGGCCGAGAGCGAAATCGAATTGATCGCCGTGATCGACGGCGGGTCGGGCGCGGCGCGCTGCGCCGGGCTGCAGGTTGTCGCCAGCCTGCAGGACGCCTTTGCGCTGGCGCCCGGCGGCGGCCTGGATGCGCTGGTCGTCACCGATCTGCGCGGGCCGCAAGCGACCTTCGATCGTCTGCTGTGGAGTGCGGGCGAGATGGGCATCGCGCCGGAGCGCGTCTATTGCCCGCCGCTGCTCAGCGTCAGGCGGTCGCCGCCGCTTTTCCCGCCCCAGGAAACGGAGCCCGCCCGGTGAGCGCCTGGTACGTCATCTACACCCATGCCAACAGCGAGACGAAGGCCTTGGGTCATCTCGCTCGCCAGGGCTTCCGCGCCTATCTGCCGCGCTGCGAGAAGCGGCGTCGCCATGCCGGCCGAGTGGAGACCGTGCGGCGCCCCTTGTTCCCGCGCTATCTGTTCGTCTCGCTCGATGTGATGCACGAGCCTTGGCGCCAGATACTGTCCACCATCGGCGTTTCGGATCTGGTGCGCCATGGCGACCGGCCGCTCGCGCTACCCGCTGGCGTCGTCGAGGAAATCGAACAGCGCGAGGCCGACGGCGCTTTCGCCCAGGCTGGCGCCGTCCGCGCCCTTCGCATCGGCGACCATGTGCGCATCGTCCATGGCGCGTTTGCCGATCTGGTGGGCCGCTTTTTCGGCATGAGCGACTGCGAACGGGTTTTTGTCCTGCTCGACCTGCTCAACCGGCAGGTGCGGGCAGAAGTCTCTGTCGACGCCGTGCAGCCGGCCTGACCGGCCGCAGGGCCCGCGCATGCGGGCCGGCGCAGCGGCGTAAGCGATTCGGCGGTCTGGGGGAGCCGCTTTCACCCGGACTGCGGTAGCCTGCCTGAAACCCGTCAACGCGCGCATCGGATGTGATTGCCCGCCGCCGGCACCGATGCGCCACCAGCCCGCATGACCAGAATGGCCCAGAGCAAGACAGAGTCCGGTCCGCCCCGTGTCGCCGTCATCGGCTGCGGCTATTGGGGCAAGAACCTGGTGCGGAATTTCGCGGATCTCGGCGCGCTCGCCGCCATCCACGACCCCGAACCCGCGACGGCGGCGCGGTTTGCCGGCGAGTATGGCGTGTCGGCGCTGAGCTGGCCGGAGCTCCTGGCGGGGCGCGAAGTGCAGGCGGTGGCGATCGCGGCCCCGGCGGTGCTGCATTACAAGCTGGCGAGCGAAGCGCTGTCCGCCGGCAAGCACGTGTTCGTCGAAAAGCCGCTGGCGGTCGACGTCGGCGATGCCGAGAAGCTCTGCGCGCTGGCCGCCGAGCGCAGCCAAGTGCTGATGGTCGGGCATCTGCTCCAATACCACCCGGCTTTCCTCAAGCTCAAGGAGCTGGTCTCCGGCGGCGCGCTCGGGCGCCTGCAATACGTCTATTCCAATCGGCTCAATCTCGGCAAGATCCGGCGCGAGGAGAACGCCCTGTGGTCGTTCGCGCCCCACGATATCAGCATGATCCTCTCGCTGGTCGGGGAAGAGCCGCAGCAGGTGTCGGCGACCGGGGGCAATTACCTGCACGAGAAGATCGCCGACGTCACCACCACGCACATGACGTTCGCCGACGGCATCCACGCGCATGTGTTCGTGTCGTGGCTGCATCCTTTCAAGGAGCAGAAGCTGGTCGTCGTCGGCGATCGTGCCATGGCGGTGTTCGACGACGGCCAGTCGTGGCCGGGAAAGCTGGTGATCTACCGCCACCAGATCGAGTGGCGCAACGGCACGCCGCAGCCGGCCAAAGCCGACGGCGAGGCCGTCGCGGTCGCAGCCGACGAGCCGCTCAAGCTTGAATGCGCGCACTTTCTCGAGAGCATCTCCGGTGGCAATCGGCCGCGCACCGACGGGCACGAGGGGTTGCGCGTGCTCAAGGTCTTGCAGGCGGCGCAAGACGCCCTGGGCAATGGGGCGACCGTCGCGACGGCGGCATCGCAACGGTCCCGACCGCAGGCGCCATCCCAGGCCGTGTCTGCGACCGAGCGCTTTCCGGGGGCCAAAGTTCACGAGAGCGCCTATGTGGATGAGCCCTGCGAGATCGGCGCGGGCACGCGCATCTGGCACTTCAGTCACATTCTGCCGCGCAGTCGGCTCGGACGGAATTGCGTCATCGGCCAGAACGTGATGATCGGTCCGGACGTTCGCGTCGGCGACAACTGCAAATTGCAGAACAATGTCAGCGTCTATCCCGGCGTGACGCTCGAGGACGGCGTCTTTTGCGGACCTTCATGCGTTTTCACCAACGTGATCAACCCGCGCGCGGAGATCGAGCGCAAGACCGAGTTCAAGCCGACGCTGGTTCAACGCGGTGCGACGATCGGTGCCAACGCGACCATCGTCTGCGGCCGTACGCTCGGTCCATACTGCTTCATCGCCGCCGGTGCGGTGGTGACCAAGGATGTTCCCCCCTTTGCGCTGATGGCCGGCAACCCGGCGCGGCGCATCGGCTGGATGAGCAAGGCCGGCGCGCGCCTCGGGCCGGACCTGGTATGTCCCATCGACGGCACACGGTACCGCGAGGCAGGTCCCGACAAACTGGAAGAGCAAGCCAATGGCTGAAGCCGCCAAAATCCCGAAATCACCGGAGCCGATCGCCTTCATCGACCTCAAGGCGCAGCGCCGGCGCCTCGGCGCCCGCATCGACCAGGCGATTGCCAGGGTGCTCGACCACGGCCAATACATCCTGGGACCGGAAGTCAAGGTCTTCGAGGATCGGCTGGCCGCGCATTGCGGCGCGCGCCACGCCATCGGCTGCGGCAGCGGTACCGATGCGCTGATCCTCGCCCTGCTGGCCCTCGGCGCGAGGGCCGGCGACGCCGTCTTCGTGCCGTCGATGACCTTTGCCGCCACTGCCGAGGCGGTCGCGCTGCTGGGGGCGACGCCGGTCTTCGTCGAAGTCGACGAGACGAGCTTCAACATGGCCGCCGACAGCCTGGCCCGGGCGATCGACATGATCCGCGCCGAGGGCACGTTCCGGCCGGTCGGCGTGATCCCGGTCGATCTCTACGGCCAGCCGGCGGATTACCGCGCGATCGGGGCCGTGGCCGACCGCCACGGGCTGTGGGTGGTCGCCGACGCGGCGCAAAGCTATGGCGCATCCTTGGCCGGGCGCAAGGTCGGCCGTCTGGCAAGGATGACGACGACCAGCTTCTTTCCGGCGAAGCCGCTCGGCTGCTACGGCGACGGCGGGGCGGTGTTCACCGACGACGACGAGCTGGCGGCGCGAGTGCGCTCGCTGCTGTTTCACGGCAAGGGAGCCGACAAGTACGACAACGTCCGCATCGGCATGAACGGCCGGCTCGACACGATCCAGGCGGCGGTGCTGATCGAGAAGCTGGCCATCTTCGACGACGAGATGGTCCGCCGCCAGGTCATCGCCGACCGCTACGCGGCCGGACTCGCGGGCGCCGCCCGGCTGCCCCTGCTAATGCCCGGCGCGATCTCGGCCTGGGCGCAATACACGCTGGTCGTCGATGGCCGCGAGGCGGTGGCCGCGAAGCTCAAGGCCGACGGCATCCCGACGCAGGTCTACTATCCGAAACCGCTGCACCTGCAGACCGCGTACCGCCACTTCCCGGTCGCGCCCGGCGGCCTGGCGCTCACCGAGCGGCTGTCGGCGACGGTGCTGAGCCTGCCGATGCATCCCTACCTCGACGAGGCGACGCAGGACCGGGTCGTCGCGGCGGTGCGGCGGGCGCTGGCCTGAGCATGGACATTCGCGGCAAGAAGCTCGTCGTCATCGGGGAACGCCGGTAGATGCCGACTATGAAAGCGATCTCCCACCACTATCGAATATTGATCGGTACGACGCTCGTTGATTTACGTCGGCGTTACGCTGGATCGGTGATGGGAATATTTTGGGCGCTAATCGGTCCGCTTCTGCTTATGGGCCTTTACGCAGTCATCTATGCAGTGGTGTTCCAAATCCGCCCGCCGGAGATGACGCAGGCAGCCTATGTACTATACGTCTTTTGCGGCCTTGTACCGTTCCTCGGTTTCAGCGAGGCGCTGCAGACTGGGACAACGTCGTTGACTGCCAACAAAGACCTCCTATTAAACACCGTGTTTCCAGCGGAATTCGTGCCACTCCGCGCCGTGCTACTCAGCACATTGAACTCTGCGTTGGGCGTGGCGTTAATCATTGTCGCCGGCGCGTTGCTAGGCGAACTGTCTTGGTGGGTGGTGCTTGCTCCGGTGGTCCTCCTGTTTCAGGGATTGTTCGTCGCCGGAATCGTATGGATCTTCTCGCTGGTAAACCTGGTGGTGCGGGATCTGCAACACGTCCTCATGTACGCGACAATTGTTCTCCTCGTTGCCAGCCCAATCGCGTACACGCCGTCGATGATCCCTGCTGCTTTCGCTCCGATCATCTATTTTAACCCGCTTTCATATTACGTGATGGCGATGCAGCATTTCGTAATTTTGGGAGAGCCACCTTCATTCGTGGTTATGGTTATCGGCGCCGCTCTCTCGCTGCTCAGCTTTGGTGTTGGCAGTTGGGTATTCGCGCGCGCGAAGTTGGTGTTTTTTGACTATGTCTGATGTCACAGCCATAGCTGAGGAGCTTCCCAGCGCGAAGTCGTCCGCCATCCGGTTGCATCGGGTAACGAAGCGCTACCATCTTTATGGTAGCCCGCTGGAACAGGCTCTCGATGTTTTCGGTATCTCGCGCCTGCTTTTCTGGCGATCTGCGCCAAGACGGTATTTCACTGCCTTGGACGATGTTTCCGTAGTTGTGTCCGAAGGGGAGCGAGTCGGAATAGTTGGCCGCAACGGCGCCGGCAAGACTACGCTGCTGAAACTCATAACGAAGAATTTTGCGGCGACCACAGGCAACGTAGAAATTCGCGGCAAAGTGCAGGCATTAATGCAAACAGGTCTTGGGTTCCATCCCGAGTTTACCGGATTGGAAAACCTACGGTCGTCTCTGCTTTATAATGGTTTGTATGGTCGTGATCTCGAAAGAGCGCTTCAAGACGTGATCGACTTTGTCGAGCTTGGCGACTTTCTGCTGCAGCCATTCAAGACCTACTCACTCGGCATGCGTTCGCGATTGCAGTTCGCGGCCGCTACAGCGATTCATCCCGAGATACTAATCATCGATGAAGTGCTTGGCGCCGGCGACGCCTATTTCAGCGCGAAGTCTGCGGTACGGATGAAGGAGCTGACATCAACTGGCTGTACGCTGATTTTAGTATCTCACTCTATGCAGCAGATTCTGCAGTTCTGTGATCGCGCGATTTGGCTGGAGAGCGGCGCCATCGTCATGGACGACAAGGCGCTTTCAGTAGTCCGATCTTATGAGGAATTCTGCCGTCGGCTGGAGCACGAGGCCGAGAAAGCGCGAGTTCGAGGCAGCCAGGCAAGCATTCTGTCGAATGATTGGCTCCGGCGACGCATCATCGCGGAAGTGTGCGATGCCGCGAATTCCGAGACGGACGGGACGGCCGCGGGTCGCCTAACGCCGTCGCGATGGCCGAGCGAGGGTGGCATCAGGATTGCGAATATCCTCGCGCGTGGATCGGATGGCCAGCAGACTTGGCTACTGCAGTCGCAGATGGCCGCTGACTTCGAATTCGTGATCGAAGCGGAGCACAATGGCGAGTTCCGTTGCCGCTATGTGTTCGTGGTTTTTAGTGATGATGGAAGGCTCTTGAGCCGGCATTGCAGCGACTACGAGTGCTTCTCTGCCTGTGCTGGCGAACGGCGCATTGTCCGGGTGCATTTTCAGACCG
>CAYWBX010000128.1:0-7660 GCA_964456015.1 uncultured Hyphomicrobiaceae bacterium
CCGACAGCCTCTACTTCACCATGCTCAACCACAACAAGCGCTCGATCACGCTCGACACCAAGAATCCGAAGGGCAAGGAGGTGCTCGAGCGGCTGATCAAGGCGTGCGACGTGCTGGTCGAAAACTTCGGGCCCGGCGTGCTCGACCGGATGGGCTTTTCCTGGGAGCGCATCCACGCGCTCAATCCGGCGATGATCGTCGCGTCGGTGAAAGGGTTCGGACCGGGTCCCTACCAGGACTGCAAGGTCTACGAGAACGTCGCGCAATGCACGGGCGGCGCCGCGTCGACGACGGGCTTCCGCGACGGGCCGCCGCTCGTCACCGGCGCGCAGATCGGCGATTCGGGAACGGGCCTGCATCTCGCTCTCGGCATCGTGACGGCGCTTTTCCAGCGCGTCAGGACCGGAAAAGGCCAGCGCGTCACCTGCGCCATGCAGGACGGCGTGCTCAACCTCACGCGCGTGAAACTGCGCGACCAGCAGCGCCTCAAGCACGGGCCGCTCACCGAATACAGCCAGTACGGCGAGGGCATTCCGTTCGGCGATGCGGTGCCGCGGGCCGGCAACGACTCAGGCGGCGGCCAGCCGGGCCGCATCCTCAAGTGCAAGGGCTGGGAGGAGGACCCCAACGCCTACATCTACTTCATCACGCAGGCGCCGGTGTGGGAGGCGATCTGCGACGTCATCGGCGAACCGGCCTGGAAGACGGATCCCAACTTCGCAACGCCGAAGGCCCGGTTGCCGAGGCTCAATCAGGTGTTCGAGCGCATCGAGCAGTGGACGATGACCAAGACCAAATTCGAGGCGATGAACATCCTCAACAAGTACGACATTCCTTGCGGGCCGATCCTGTCGATGAAGGAACTCGCGGAGGACCCGTCGCTGCGCGCGACCGGCACCGTCGTCGAGGTGGATCATCCGACGCGGGGCAAGTATCTCTCGGTCGGCAATCCGATCAAGCTTTCGGACAGTCCGACGGAGGTGCGACGGTCGCCGCTCCTGGGCGAGCACACGGACGAGATCCTGGCCGACGTGCTCGGGTACACGGCCGAGGAGATCGCCCAGATCAAGGCGGCCGGCGCCACGCAGCCGACCCCTAAGAAGGCCGCGGCGGAGTAATCCTGCCGGTGCGGCGGCGAGGCGGATGCCCCGCCGCCGGCCGGGGTTGCCCGTCACGCAATTCTGCCGGGAGGGCTGGCGCGATTGCGCTCGCACGTTTCCCGGGTCAATCTTCGGCCGGACAGACCAGCCACAAGCAGCAAGTCGCGCGCGAATCCTGCCGTCACGCAGAAATGCAGCGAGTGTGGAGCGGCGCAGTGCGAATTGACGGAGGAAACATGCGTATCGTCGTCCATGGGCAGGAGGCCTTCGGCAAGGCTGTCCTCGAGCGTCTTCTCGAGCGCGGCGAGAATGTCGTCGCGGTATGCTGCGCGCCGGACAAGCCGGGCCGGGCGGAAGACCCGCTCAAGGTGTTCGCGCGCGAGAAAGGCCTGCCGGTGCATCAGCCGAAGAGCTGGAAAACCCCGGAGGCGCTGGAGCTCATGAAGAGCTTCAAGGCCGACGTGTGCATGATGGCCTACGTGCTGCTCTTCGTGCCGCAGCCGGTGCTCGATGCGCCGCGGCTCGGCACGTTCCAGTATCACCCCTCGCTGCTGCCGGATCATCGCGGACCGTCCTCGATCAACTGGCCGATCGCCATGGGCAAGACGAAGACGGGCCTCACCATCTTCTGGCCGGACGAAGGCCTCGACGAGGGACCGATCCTCTTGCAGAAGGAGGTCGAGATCGGGCCTGACGAGACGCTCGGCGACGTCTACTTCAAGAAGCTCTTTCCGCTCGGCGTCGACGCCATGATCGAGAGCCTCGAGCTGGTCAAGGCGGGTAAGGCGCCGCGCATCGACCAGGGTCTCAAGGCCAATCCGAAGCTCGGCTCCTACGAGAGCTGGTTCAAGAAGGAGTTCGCCGAACTCGACTGGTCGAAGCCCGTCGCGGAGGTCTACAACATCATCCGCGCCTCCAATCCGGCGCCCGGCGCCTGGTCGACGATCAAGGGGCAGAAGGTCGACATCTTCGACAGCCAGAAGCTTGCCGGGGGAGGCGCTCCGGGTGAGGTGGTGGCGATCTCGAGCGAAGGCGTGACGGTGGCGGCGGCGGGCGGCCGCATCCTCATCAAGCGCGTGCGCGGCGCGGACGGCAAGAAGGTTCCGGCCGCGGAGTGGGCCAAGGCCGCAGGCATCGAGGTCGGCAACACGTTCGAGGCGCCGCAGCCAAAGACGGCCGAGACTGCGGGCAAGACGCAAGCCGGCAAGGCGCCGGCCGTGCGATCGGACATCGAGATCGCGCGTGAGGCGAAAAAGAAGCCCATTCAGGAGATCGGCGCGAAGCTCGGTATTCCGAGCGAGCATCTGCTGCCTTTCGGTCATGACAAGGCGAAGGTGTCGGAGGCCTTCATCAAGTCGCTGGCGAACCGCAAGGACGGCAAGCTGATCCTCGTCACGGCGATCAATCCGACGCCCGCCGGGGAAGGCAAGACGACGACCACGGTCGGGCTCGGCGACGGCCTCAACTACATCGGGAAGAAGGCTGCGATCTGTCTGCGCGAGCCCTCGCTCGGCCCCTGCTTCGGCGTCAAGGGCGGTGCGGCCGGCGGCGGCTATGCGCAGGTCGTGCCGATGGAGGACATCAACCTCCATTTCACAGGCGACTTCCATGCGATCACGAGCGCGCACAATCTGCTCGCAGCGATGATAGACAATCACGTCTATTGGGGCAACGAGCAGGGTATCGACATCCGTCGCGTCGCCTGGCGCCGGGTCATGGACATGAACGATCGGGCGCTGCGCGAAATCGTGATTTCGCTCGGCGGCGTCGCCAACGGCTTTCCGCGCGAGTCGGGCTTCGACATCACGGTCGCCTCGGAGGTGATGGCGATCCTGTGCCTCGCCAACGATCTCAAGGACCTCGAGAAGCGGCTCGGCGACATCATTATCGGCTACCGGCGCGACCGCACGCCCGTGTTCGCGCGCGACATCAAGGCCGACGGCGCAATGACGGTGCTGCTCGCGCAGGCGATGCAGCCCAATCTCGTGCAGACGCTCGAGAACAGCCCGGCGTTCATCCACGGCGGGCCGTTCGCCAACATCGCGCACGGCTGCAACTCCGTCATCGCCACCAGAACCGCATTGAAGCTCGCCGACTATGTCGTGACGGAAGCGGGCTTCGGCGCCGATCTCGGCGCGGAGAAGTTCTTCGACATCAAGTGCCGCAAGGCGGGTCTCAAGCCCGATGTCGCCGTCATCGTCGCGACGGTGCGCGCGCTCAAGATGAACGGCGGGGTGAAGAAGGAGGACCTGGCGAAGGAGAACGTCGAGGCGGTGAAGAGAGGGCTCGCCAACCTCGGTCGCCACATCGAGAACGTGCGAAGCTTCGGTGTGCCAGCCGTCGTCGGCATCAACCACTTCATCTCGGATACCGACGCCGAGATCGCGGTCGTCACGGACTACGTGAAGTCGCTCGGCTCCGAGTGCTTCCTCAACAAGCACTGGGCGGAGGGCGGCAAGGGTATCGCGGCGATGGCGCGTCGCGTCGCCGAGATTGCGGACGCCGGCAGCGCGAAGTTCGAGCTGCTCTATCCCGACGACATGGGTCTCTTCGCCAAGATCGAGACCATCGCGAAGAAGATCTACCGCGCCGAGGCGGTCGCCGCCGACAAGGCGATCCGCGACCAGCTCAAGGCGTGGGAGGACATGGGCTACGGCAAGCTGCCGGTGTGCATCGCCAAGACCCAGTACTCGTTCTCGACCGACCCGAACCAGCGCGGGGCGCCGACGGGTCACACCATTCCGGTGCGCGAAGTGCGGCTTGCGGCAGGCGCCGGATTCATCGTCGCGATCTGCGGTGAGATCATGACCATGCCCGGTCTTCCGAAGGTGCCGTCCGCCGAGCACATCCGCTTCAACGCGAAGGGACAGATCGACGGGCTGTTCTGAGGCAAGAGACAAATGGCGGGTCGGCTTCGCCGCCGGGCGGAGCCGGCTCGGGGCTAGGTTGTGTGCCGGCGCTGCATCGAGCGTGAGGCGGGTCACTGCTGCGCAACGGTCTGCCCTCTCCGACGGCGGGGCCGGAGTCTCACTCCAGATTGCTTCGGCGAGCCAGGACGCGCGTTGTGGCTGATGGCGATGCCGCGCCGCGACAAAGACAGATCGTCACGCGCCGGACTGGCGGCGCCTGAGCCGCATCAGTACTTGCGACCGACCACGATCGAGGCGCCTTCGGGGCCGACGGCCTCGTTGTGCAGGCAGCCTTCGGGAACCTCGAAGATCTCGCCGGGGCCATAGCTGCGCGCGAGACCGTCGCGGGTGATGATGAAGGCGCCGGCGGTGACGAGCCCGCGCACCGAGAAATGGTGACCGTGATCGCCGTTGGCGGGACGCGGTTCGAGCGTCTTGGCCTCGATCTCGAGATAACCGTCACGCCGCAGGGCCGCCTCGAACTGTGCACGCTCCATGGCTTCGCGCTCCGTGGATGTTGCCTGTGCGGCGATGGGAGACGCGCCGACCTTAGGGCGCGAAGCAGGAAAGAACAAGCGAAGCGGGGGGAAGTCGGCGGCGGGTTCGCTGCGGTCAGGCGCACCAAGCTGATCCGGACGAGGAGGCGAGCCGGTGCGGCGCCTGCGCTCGCCGTCGTGGTTCCGCCGGTCAGTTCTTCTCCATATGCGGCAGCGGGTCGACCGGTTTGGCGCCCTGGCGCAGCTCGAAATGGACCTGGGGCTGGTCAACCGAGCCGGTGTTTCCGGCCTTGGCGATCACCTGACCGCGCTTGACCTTGTCGCCGCGCTTGACGACGAGACTGTCGTTGTGGGCGTAGGCCGAAACCCAGTTGCCATCGTGCCGGATGAGAATGAGGTTGCCGTAGCCCTTGAGCTCATTGCCGGCGTAGGCGACGACGCCGTTCTCGGCAGCGAGCACGTCCGTTCCCTTCGGCACCGAGATGTTGATGCCGTCGTTGTGGGTATTGTCCGGCCGCGGGCCGAACGCGGCGATGACCTTGCCCTTCACCGGCCAACGGAACCGGGTTGCGGCCGATGCCTTGGGAGCCTCCGGCGCGGCCGAAGCGGGCTCTGCTTCCGGTGCCGCGACCGCGTCGGTCTGCACCGTCTGCCCGCCGGTGGGCAGGGCCGCCACCCGCGTTTCCGTCTGCGCCTCCTTGGCATTGATGATCGTCGGCTGGCTCACCGGGCTGGCGGCGGCGGGTGGAGCGGCCGGAGCCTCGGCGCGCACTGCCGGCGCCGGGGCCGGCGTGGCTGCGGATGCCGCAGGGCCGACTTCGGCTCTGCCGTCTGGAACTTTCAACACCGTGCCCGGACGGATTTTGGTCGGGTCCGTGATGCCGTTCGCAGCCTGGAGCTCGGCAACCTTGACGCCATGCTTTCTGGCGATGCCGTAAAGGGACTCGCGCGCGGCGACGGTGTGCGAGCCCGTCCAGCCCGACGGCGGGCTCGAGGGAGCCGAGGCGCGCGCGGCGGGCGACGTCTCTTGCCGCGTTGCGGCCGGCGGCGGACTGGCTGCGGCCGGTGGCGTAGCGGACGGAGATGCCGTCCGGGCGATCGCACGCCGGCCGGCCGGCAGCAGAAGCTTCTGGCCGGGCTTGATGGCCGGCGTCTGCAGATTGTTGAGCGACATCAGCTCCGAGATCGAGACGCGATGCTTTTTCGACAGGCCGTAGAGGGTGTCGCCCGGCTGGACGTCGATGGTCACCGTTCCTTGCGGCGGCGAGGCCGCGGCAGGTGCGCGATCGAAGGTCGCCTTCGGTGTGACGGGTGCCGCAGGCGATGCCGGCGCAAGCGCGGCGCGCGGCGGCGGCGCCGGACGAACGGCGGGCGCGCGCGGGGCGGGCTCCGGCAGGGCGGACATGCGGACCGCAGGTTCGGGCTCGGTCCGCGACGGCCCGCCGTAGGGCTCGGGCAGACGCCGGTCGGTTGCAGGTCCCGGGGGGGCCATGGGAGCATCGCCCAAGGCGCCGACGTTGCGGCGGACCGGCTCGCTTGGGATTGGGATCGACGCCGTTGAGGTGCGGCCTTGAGTGTCGGGCCCGACGCTTGAGAAGTCGAACCGGCTCAGATCGGCGCTGCAGCCCGAGAGCGTCACGGCTGCAACGACCAAGGCGCCTGCCGACGCCATCCGTCCGGAGGCCGACAGACCTTCGAAAACGCGAGCTTTACGCAACATGTGGACACCTCTACACCCATCCTCAGTTAACCGTAATTTGGTTAACGCCGCGTTAACGCGGGATGGGTCCCGCCCTTCTCGATCTCTCGTCACGAACTCCGGTGCGCCAAACCCCGGGCGTGCGCCAGAACGAGCCGTTGCCAGAGGCAGATGTCGTAAGCCGTGATTGTGGGGGCTTGTTGTCCGACGTGCGACGCTTCCGCGGCGGCGTGGCCGGGCCGAGACGAAGCTGCGCCCCGCGAGTGGGATGTCGGCGCTTGCGCGCCAACGAGGTACGCCTTTGAAGCCGGAGTCCGGCGTGACCCCGGATGGCCGATTGCCGTCGCCGGCAATTTCCCCTAACAGGCGGCGGTGCGCCCGCGCGTGGCGCCCGTGCCGGCAGGACGAACGCCCATGATCATCGCCATCGACGGACCGGCAGCTTCCGGCAAGGGCACGCTCGCGCGCAGGATTGCCGCGCACTTCGGGCTCGCCTGCCTCGATACCGGGCTGCTCTACCGGGCCGTAGCCCGGGACGTGCTTGCGCGCAACGGCTCGCTCGAGGACGAGGCGTTCGCCGCCCGCATCGCCGGCACGCTCGATCCCGGAACGCTCGACGATCCCGCGCTCAGGATGGCGGAGATGGGGGATGCCGCCTCGGTCGTGGCGAGACATCCGGCCGTCCGGGCGGCGCTCTTGGACCTGCAGCGGGAATTCGCCCGCCAGGCGCCGGGTGCCGTGCTCGACGGGCGTGACATCGGGACGGTGGTGTGCCCGGATGCCGATGTGAAGATTTTCGTCACGGCCGACGTCGAGACGCGCGCCCGGCGCCGCTTCGACGAGATGCGCCAGCGCGGCGAGCCGGTCAGCTACGAGCGGGTGCTTGAGGTGATCCGCCAGCGGGATGCGCGGGATGCCGGCAGGAGCGACGCGCCCATGCGGGCTGCCGAGGACGCCATCTTGCTGGATACCACCGACTTGGATATAGAGCAGGCATTCGCGACTGCCGTCGGACTGATCAAGAGGAAGATCGGCCATTAGGAGCACCGCAACGGTGCTTCAATCCAGCGTGGCGAGCCCGGGGCTCTCCGGCGGCAGCACGACGCGAAACATTCAGCCCGAGCGGAGGGTGGCTGCGCGAACGGAACGGAGAGTGCCGTTGCCGCGCGACCGCTTGCATTTGGGCCGACAAGATTGGCTGCTGCGCGGACTGGCCGGTCGCTGCAGCCTCAACCCCAGGATCTTCGAAATCCGAGCGCCGGACCGCTCACGAAGGATGATCAGTTAAGGACACCGCATGACGCAAACTGCCAGCTCGACCACCCCGACGAGCTCGAAAGAGTTCAATCCCTCGCGCGCCGACTTCGAGGCGTTGCTCAACGAAAGCATGGGCAGCGACACCGCGCTCGAAGGCACCGTCGTCAAGGGCCGGATTACGGCCATCGAGAAGGATCT